>NZ_JBEYSL010000172.1:0-12509 GCF_040642735.1 Micromonospora sp. NPDC047753
TCCAACTCGATGTTGACCCGCTCCGCCTCGGCGAACATGTCGAGGTAGATCGTCCGGGCACCGACCCGCACCCGCGCCTGCCGAATGAACCTCGGCATTCCCGGTCCGGTGAAGACGCGGTCGTGGCCCCAGATCTCCAACGGGCTGCGGCACCCGGCGAAGAGCCGGTCCAGCAAACCGCTCAGTGCCCCACGGTCGGGCATCCTCGCCACCTCGGCAAGGGCGGCGGCCAGGCGCTGCGGCGTGGTCATCCGATCGTTGACCGCACGGATGAGCACACTCGATCGGTCGATCGGCGGCAGCAGCGGCCAACAGTCCACCAGGGTCCGGTCCAGCCGGGTGACCGGCAGTCCTCCCCGTGTCACCACCTGCGGCGGCGCGACCGCGAAGTCGGACCGGTGGGCGACGACCAGATGCGGCCGCTCACGCAGGCCTGATCCTCGCGGCAGGTCGAGATACACCGGTTCGCCCGGTGGCTGGCGGCGTAGGCCCCACACGTCGAGCGCGGTCAGGCGGCTCAGCGCCCCACGCCCGTCGACGTACGCCAGCGCAGCGCGTCGGGCGACGTCCCGCTCGACCCGGGCCAGCATGGGCAGGTCGACGTTGGAGCTGCGGATCAGCGCGGCGTCGCCGTAGACCCCGGGCAGCAGTCGGATCAGCAGGTCCGCCCGCCGGGCGGTCTGGATCTTCCACGCCGGGGCCACCCGCAGCATGTCCCGTCGAGTGACCAGCCCAAAGCCACGGACGAGGAGCGATTGAATCCGCGCATCCACCGCCTCACCCTGGCGTGATGCCCAGCCCTGCGAGGGCTGCTGTGGACAGCGGAGGCACCTGTGGACAGCCGTTCGGGCCGCGGTCGATTGTGGTAGGCGCCCGTCAAGGCCCTCGGCGCCGGCGCACGACAGGTGATCCGTCGCGGCAGGGCATCGCGGGCGGCGAACGCAACCTCCTCGACAGTCCGCGCTCGCCCGCTGGCGCTGGCGCTGGGAGAGCCTAGTTAGTGCCGTTCTAACCGCCGAACGTCAGCGCCCGCCGCAGATCCACGTCCAGGCTCTCGTTGTACTGCGGATCGGGCTCAGCCCCGGCAGCGCTGAGGACGGTGCTGAAGAAGCATCTGGCGCCAACGGCGAGGATCACATGGAAGATATCCGTGTCATCGAGACCGTGACCACGCAGGCTCGCGACGTCGGCCTCGGTGACGGAGTTCGCATCGGCCGCGACCTTTCCGGCGAAGTCGACGACTGCGACCTCCTGCACGGAGAGACCGGCGCTGCCAGTGTCTGACGCAATGGCGGCGACGGTCGGCGCGTCGAAGAACTTGTCGCGTAGGACCTTCCCATGCGCCAGGCCGCAGTAGGAGGATTTCAGGGCACGGGCTGCGGCGAGGGTCACCAACTCGTAGCGGCGCAGCTCCATCCCGGCCTTCACCGAACCGTTGAGCTGCTGCCATGCCAGGTAGACCGCTGGGCTCTGGGCGAACAACCTGGTGTAGTTGGGCAGGTAGCCCATCGCCTTCGTGTCGGCATCGAACATCCGCTCGGTGTCCAGCGACTGCTCTGCCTGCTGCAGGAAACTCATCCGGCTCCTCCCCATGCTTGACCCGGACGGTACGCCCTGGGGCCTGCGGACGCTGTCAGGAAATCGGTCGTACACGGGGTCCGACGATCGACGATCGTCAGGTGACTGTCTTCCTTCACACCCGATCCACACCTTGCTAGTAGGTGAAGGTCCAGAGGAAGTAAAAGCCGGGGGCGTTGGGTCCGTACTGGCGGTACTCGCAGTAGTACCAGCTCCAGAGACCGGTCCGAACACCCTCGCTGCCGTAGCTGTTGCAGAACTGACCGTCGGAGTAGACGTTGCGCAGCGTACCGCCCGGTGGATCCGCCGCAGCCGGAGTGGCGCTGAACCCGACCACTCCGCCCAGTGCCAGTGCCACCGCCGTCGCCAGGGTCGCCCATCTGCGTCCGCGCATGAAGCCTCCTCATCACTGTCCACGGCGCATGGCGGCTCCGCATTGAACCGAGACCGGGACATCGAAGTTCATCGACGCAAAGGCTCGCATGGCCGCGTGTGGTCTGGCTCCCGACAACGGGTGGCGCTACCGCGATGATCCGCCAGCGCGATCTCCGTCGAATGGGCATCCGCCCTGAACACGGGCCAGCCACGGCGACGCCCAGCGATCCCACTTCCACAGCGACGTCGCTTGACACGATCGTGGTCGACCCAACACCCGCCCGCATCGGGCCCACGGAACCGCCGCACTCAGGTGGTAGGCACCTCCGGCATCGCGGTGGACCGGTCGACCAACGCCTGCCGCAGCGTCGCGGACTGCTCCACCGACCCCCCGCGCACCCCGAGACTGCGCCGGGCCGCCCGGTAGTACCCGTCGCGGGCCTCGTCGACGCGGGTCAGCATCCCCGCCACGTCCGATGGGGGCTCGGCGATTCCACGAGCGAGCCGTTCTACCTGCCAGATCGCGTCCCGCCAGTTGGCGGCGGCCGCCACAGTCAGCTCGTCGCCGAGCAGCAACAGGTTCTCCCAGACGATGGTGCGCCGGGCGTCCGCCTCAGCCAGCCGGACCAGCCCCTCCTCGCGGTCGATGGGGTGGCTCCGCGAACCCGGCCGGTGGTCGGCGGTGAGTCGCAGCGCCACGGCGTGACTCTCCTTCAGGGCGTGCGCGTAGTCGACGTACGCGTCGAGCCGCCGCTCGTCCCAGCGGACGCTCTGACTGCGCCGCCACCGCGCACGGTCCGCGAGGGAGGTGGCGAGGATCGTGCCCAGGGTGCCAACCAGGACGCCGAGAAGCGCCGGAAGCTGCGTCATAAGGTCGCTCACGCGCTAGAGGCTGCCAGCCCCATGCAACGTCGGCGTGTCGAGTCGCTGGGCTGCCACCGATCATCGGGATACCCGAACCGTGGCTCAGGAGGGGACGTCGCGGTGTCGGAAGGCGGCCACGCCGACGGCGAGCAGGGCCGCGGCCACCGCCGCCAGGACGACCAGGGGAAGCGCCGCCGGGTCGACAGCGGGCACGGCCGGCACATGGGTGTACGGCGAGACGTTGAGCGCGGCCTGCGGCAGCTCCAGCACCGCGCCGAGCTGCCCGAGGAGCAGGAAGACCAGTAGCGCCGTCCAGGACAGCACCACCGACCAGCGGGGCAGCAGCCCGAAGATCGCGGTTACCACCCCGGCGATCACGAGCAGGGCGGGCAGACGCAGCAGCGCGGCGCCGCCCAGCTCGGCGGCCTGGCCGAGCGGGTCTCCGGTGACGATGCCGTAGCCGAGGCCGGTGGTAACGCCGGCGAGGAGCAGCAGGGCGACCGCGCCGAGCGTCGCGGCGAGCACCTGGGTGCCGAGCCAGCGGGTTCGGCTGACCGCCGTGGCGAGGGCGGCCTCCAGCACCCCGTCGGCTTCGTCGCCGCGTACGCGCAGCAGGGCCTGAACGACGTACGCGCCGATGGTCAGGGCGAAGAGGTTGAGCATCGCGGCCAGGTACGCGTTGATCAGGTTCGCTCCGCCACCCATCGCGTTGATCGCTTCGGCGGCGGCCGGATTCGCGTCGATCATGTCGTTGAACTCGTCGGCGGCGACGCCCATGGAGAGGCCGAGCACGGCCACCCCGACCGCCCAGCCGAGCAGCGTGCCGCGCTGCGTCCGCCAGGCCAACCCGGTGGGGCTGAGCAGCCGTGGCGCGCCGGTGGCCGGGCCGCGTCGGGGGGCGATCAGCCCGGCGCCCTGGTCGCGTCGCTCGGCGAGGGCGTACGCCAGCGCCACCCCGGCGAGCAGCAGCGCGACAGGTAGGGCGAGCACCCACCAGCGTTCACCGTCGAAGGCTCGTACCTGGTTGCCCCAGCCGAGCGGGGAGATCCACGACGGCCAGGCGCTGCGCACGCGGGTGCCGTCGGCGCTCTGTTCGCCGAGCACGTCGCCGGCGGCGCGCAGCACGAAGGACAGCCCGACGGTGGCGGCGGCGAGCGCGTTGGCGCCGCGTGAGGTGACGGAGAGCTGGGCGGTGACGGCGGCGATCGAGGTGAAGGCGACACCGACGCCACCGATCGCGGCCGCTGCCGCGACGGAGCCGGCGAGCGGCAGACCGGCGCCGACCAGGGCGACCGCGAGCAGCACGGCGGCCAGGGTGTTCGCCGCGACGATGATGAGCAGCGCGGCGGTGAGCGGCGCGTACCGTCCGACCACGTTGGCGCCGAGCAGTTCGGCGCGGCCGGTCTCCTCGTTCTGTCGGGTGTGCCGGGTCACCGCGAAGGTGCTCAGCAGCGCGACGATCAGGGCCAGCGTCACGTACGTCTCGGCGACGACCACGGCACCGAGGTCGGTGCCGTGGATGGGGCCGTTGAAGGCGCGGGCGACCAGACTGGACGCCGAGGTGGTGGCGTAGCCCAGCCGGGCCTCCTTGTCCGGGTAGATGCCGGCGACGCTGCCGGCGAGGGCGTAGCCGAGCAGGGGCGTGCCGAGGATCCAGATGGCGAGGCGGATCCGGTCGCGGCGCAGCACGAGCCGGGCCAGCCGGGTGGTGCCGGTGAGGGCGCTCATCGGGCACCGCCCTGCGGCGCGTCAGCCTGCACACCGGCGGCAGATCCATCGGCCGACATGGCGGCGGCGCCAGGACCGTCGGTCGACCCAGCATCGGCACCGGAGCCATCGGCCGACGCGGCACCGGCGGCAGGACCAGCGCCCGACCCAGCAGCGGCGGCGGGGTCGTCGCCATAGTGGCGGAGGAAGAGCTGCTCCAGGGTGGGTGGTGTGCTGGTCAGCGCGCGGACGCCGAAGCGGATGAGCTGGCCGAGCAGCTCGTCGAGGTGGGCGGGCTCGACCTCCAGGTGGGTGCGGCCGTCGACCTCGTGCACGTCGTGCACGCCGGGCAGCGCGTCCAGGCCGGTGACCGGGCGGGCGGTCTCGACGGTCACCGCCGTGCGGGTGAGGTGGCGCAGCTCGGTGAGGGTGCCGGACTCGACGGTTCGGCCTTCGCGGATGATGCTGACCCGGTCGCAGAGCGCCTCGACCTCGGCGAGCACGTGGCTGGAGAGCAGCACGGTGGCCCCGGCCTGCTTGACCCGCCGGACCTCGTCCTGGAACACCAAACGGTCAACTGCGCGAGCATGTGATCCACCCTACGCGCCCGTCGGCCGGCTGGCACGGGGTAACTTGACCGGCGATGAACATTCTCGCGCTCGACCTGGGCACCTCCTCGGTACGCGGACTGGTGCTGGACGCGGACACCCAGCCGCTGCCCGGCGCTCTGGCCCGCCGCAAGGTCGACCTCGCCATCGGCGACGACGGCACCGGCACGCTGTCCGGTCGGGACTATCTGGCCAGCCTGGTCGAGTGCCTGGACGAGTTGGCCGACTCGGGGCACCTGCACGACGTCGGCCTCGTGGCGGTCTCCGCCCAGTGGCACTCGGTGCTCCCGCTGGACCGCGACGGCGCCCCCTTGGGCCCGGTGGTCACCTGGCTGGACACCCGACCGGCCCCGGTCGGGCGCACCGCCGGGCCGGCCGACCCGGACGGCTTCCACCAGCGCACCGGCTGCTGGTGGCACCGTTCGTACTGGTCGATGCGGTTGCCCTGGTTGCGTGAACAGTCCGGCACGCCGATCGCCCGGTTCGTGGGTCTGCCCGAGTACGTGCTGGGCGAGTTGCTCGACTCGGCGCCGATGTCGATCTCCCAGGCCTCCGGGACCGGTCTGCTGGATCTGCGCACCCTGAGCTGGGACGAGGAGGCGCTGACGCTGGCCGAGGCGCGGCCGGCGGAGCTGCCGCCGCTGGGCGAGCTGGACTGGCACGGCCGGCTCCGGGTCGACCTGGCTCGTCGGTGGCCGCAGTTGGCGAAGGCCCGCTGGACGCCGCCGGTGGGCGACGGTGGGGCGTCGAACGTCGGCTCGGGCTGCGTCGACCCGAGCCGGGTCGCTGTCACAGTGGGCACCTCCGCTGCCGTACGGCTGATGCAGCGGATCCCGGCGGGCGAGCCGATGCCGCGCCTGCCCGAACGGTTGTGGCGCTACCGGGTCGACCACGAGCATGTGGTGACCGGGGCCGCGTACGCCAACGGGGGCAATCTCTTCGCCTGGGCGGACCGGGAGCTGCGGTTGCCTCGGGGCGCTGAGCTGGACGCGGCGCTGGCGCTGGTGCCGACGGGTGGTGGCCGGCCGGCGAATCCCCGCTTCGGTGGCGACCGGGCGCCGGGGCTGGCCCCGGCGGGCAGTGGTGAGCTGCGCGGTCTGAGTTTCAGCACCACCTCGGTCGACATCCTGGCTGGGCTGATGCAGGGTTTGTGTGAGCTGGTCGCCGGGGATCTCGGGGTGCTGGAGTCCACAATCGACAAACCGGTCGGCGTGGTGTTGGGCGGCGGTGCGGTGGCCGCCTCGGTGTGGTGGCGGCAGGCCTTCGCGACCGCGCTCGCCCCGCGACCGGTGTCGCATCAGCGCAACCCGGAGATCGGCGCCACCGGTGCCGCGTTGGTGGCGCTGGGGCGCTTCGGTGACGCGATCCAGCTCGCCGACATCGGCCGGACGGACGAGCTGGTTTTACCGACCACGGCAGGACGTTCCCACCCGCAGTATCCTTCCTGAACCTCGGCCTCGCCCGGGCCGTTGACAGCGGTACCGAGCCTGGTTGGATGGACTGCGCTCCCCCGACCGCGGTGGACGCGGTAGGACGGAGGAGGCAGGGTGGCGGCAGGTCCCGACCCGGCGAACGGCGCGGTGTCGAACCATCGCCGACGTCGCTTCGATGTCCGGGTCGTTCTGCATCGACGGCGGTCGCCGTTCCGGCTGCGCGACTGGCGGATGAGCACGAAGCTCGCCACGGTGCTGCTGGTGCCGTCGATGGCGTTCCTCCTGCTCGCCGGGGTGCAGACCAGCACCCTGGTGGGGCGGACGACGGCGTTGAACGACTTCTCCAGTCAGGTCGGCATCGGCCGGCAGATCACCGCGGCGGTGCACCAGCTCCAGCAGGAGCGTGACCGTTCGGCGGGGGAGCTGGGTGAGCTGCGTAAAGGTGGTGACCGGCAGGCCGCGGCGAACGACCTGAAGCCGTTGCAGGAGGCCACCGACAAGGCCATCGTGGACCTCAGCCGCGCCGCCGAGCCGCTGGCCGACGCGGACGCGTCCTGGCGGGTGGCCTTCTCCGAGGCGCTGGAGGCGTACGACCAGGTGGTCGACATCCGCTCGGCGATCCCACCGGCGGTGCTCAGCACCGAGACCATCCTGGGTAACTACCACCGGGCCGTCGGGGCGTTGCTCGACCTGCTGGCCGAACCGACGCCGGGGCAGAACCAGCCGGCGTTGAACGACGCGGTGCTGCGCTACGTCCAGTTGGCCCGGGTCAAGGAGCTCTCCTCCCGGGTGCGGGCCCAGCTCTACGCCGCCGCCCGCGCCGGTGCGTACGGCACCGAGGACCGGGTGATCCTCGCCGACCTGCGCGGTCAGCAACTCACCGCGCTCGGCGCGTTCCGGGTGGCCGCGACCAGTGAGCAGATCCGGCGCTACGACGAGACCTCGGTGTCGCCGATGTTCCTGGTCGCCACCGGGTTGGAGGAGCGCAGCCTGTCCTCCGGCGGCGCGTCGCCGCAGGTGCTGCCGTCGGAGCAGTGGTGGTCGGCCAGCCAGCAGCGTCAGGAGCTACTGCGTCAGCTTGAGGCGGGGGTGCTCGACGACGCTGTCCGGCAGGCCGAGGAGGCCAGCGACGATCAGCTGCGTATGACCCTGCTGGTCGTCGGCGGGGTGGTCACGGTCCTGCTGGCAGCACTGCTGATCTCGTTGCTCATCGGGCGCTCGGTCGCCCGGTCGATGCGGCTGCTGCGCAGCCAGGCGTTGCGGATCGCCCAGGTCGAGTTGCCGGACGCCCTGGACCGGCTGAAGACCGTCACCGGTGGGGTGCCGCGCATCGACGTCGCGCCGGCGGTGGTCCGCTCACTCGACGAGATCGGCGAGCTGGCCGAGGCGTTCGTGGCGGTTCACCGCAGCGCGGTCACCGTCGCCGTCGAGCAGGCGCTGATGCGGCGCAACGTCAACGCGATGTTCGTCAACCTGGCCCGCCGCAGCCAGGTGCTGGTGGAGCGTCAGCTCGAGCTGTTGGACGACCTGGAGCGCGAGGAGAGCGACCCGGACCAGTTGGAGAACCTGTTCAAGCTCGATCACCTGGCCGCCCGGATGCGCCGCAACGACGAGAGCCTGCTGGTGCTCGCCGGCACCGACTCCACCCGCCGGTGGAACCGGCCGGTCGGGCTCGGTGCGGTGCTGCTGGCCGCCGCCGCGGAGATCGAGCAGTACCAGCGGGTCCGGATCGAGTCGGTCGCTGACGTGCACGTGGTCGGGCATGCCGTCGGCGAGTTGGTGCACCTGCTGGCCGAGCTGCTGGAAAATGCCACGGCCTTCTCCCGCCCGGACACCGTCGTGGTGGTGACCGCCCGGGTCGAGGCGGGCGGTGCGCTGATCGAGATCGTCGACCGGGGTCTGGGTATGAGCCCGACCGCGTTGGTGCAGGCGAACGAGGTGCTGGCCAGCCCTCCGGCCGCCGACGTCGCGGCGGTGGAGCGGATGGGGCTCTTCGTGGTCAGTCACCTCGCGGCCCGGTTGAGCGTCCGCGTGCGGTTGCAGGGCGGCGAGGACGGCCTGGTCGCCCGGCTCGCCCTGCCCGCGGAGTTGCTGGCGCCGCCGGGCAGCGTGGAGCTGGACGCGCCCCCGTCGGCGCGGATGCTGGCGGCGAGCGCGGCACGAGGGGTGGTTCCGCAGCCCGGGGCCGCCCGGCCGGCCGCTGCCCCGATGGTGAACGGCGCGGTGCGGGACCTGCCGGTGGCCGGCCGCCCGCCGGGCGTCGGCGTGCCGCGTCAGGGCCGCCCGGTGCCGGTACGCGCCGAGGACGTGCTGACCCCCGCCGCCGCTCGCGGTGCCGGCGGGGGCTGGTATTCGCGGCAGGGCCCGGCGCCGGTGGTGCCCGCCGCGGCGGCGCCACCGACGATCCCGGTGACCGCCGGCACCAATGAGCGGGGATTGCCGGTGCGGGTGCCCATGGCGCAGTTGAGCGCGGTCACCCGTTCGGCACAACCGATGACGGCACCGACCCGCACCGACCCGGACCCGGAGGCGGTCGGCGGCATGCTCTCGCGGCTCTACAGCGGAGTACGGCGCGCCGAGGCTGAGGACACCACCGAGATACCCGTGCCACCGTCCGGGGGGCACGACGAAGGGGGACGACGACAGTGACGACGTTGAGCCAGGAGGCGCGTGACCTGAGCTGGCTGGTGAGCGCGTTCGCGGAGCGGGTGCCGGGTGTGGCGCACGCGGTGGTGGTCTCCTCCGACGGGCTGCTGGTGGCGATCTCCGATCACCTGCCGCGTGACAACGCGGACAAGCTCGCCGCGGTGACCTCCGGGCTGATGAGTATCACCGCGGGCGCGGCCTCGATGTTCGACGGCGATATCGTCAAGCAGACGGTGGTCGAGATGGGCCGGGGCTACTTCCTGGTGATGCAGATCCGCGACGGTTCGATTCTGGCCACGCTGGCCGCCGGTGACGCGGACATCGGCGTGGTGGGCTACGAGATGGCCCGGTTGGCCAAGCAGGCGGGGGAGATGCTCACCCCGGCCCTGCGGGCGGAGTTGCAGCAGGCGCTGCCCCGCTGAATGAGCCGGCCGAGGCCCGGACGGTCGCGGCTCACCCGAGCCGAGCCGTCCGGGCCCGGGCGTCCGGGTGGCGGCGCGTTCAGAAGCCGCCGTCGGCGATGACCGAGCGGTACCAGGTGGCGGAGTTCTTGAGCACCCGACGCTGGGTGGCGTAGTCCACGTAGACCAGGCCCCAGCGCTGGTCGTAGCCCTGGTCCCACTCGAAGTTGTCGAGCAGTGACCAGACGTGGAAGCTCTCCAGCGGCACTCCCTCGGCGATGGCCCGGTGCGCGGCGGTGAGGTGGTCGCGCAGGAACCTGATCCGCCCGGTGTCCTGGACGGTGTCGTCCGCGCCCAGGGTGTCCGGTGTGGGCAGCCCGTTCTCGGTGATGGTGAGCGGGATCGGCCCGTATTCGCGGGTGATCCGGGTCAGCAGGTCGTACATCCCCTCGGGGTAGATCTGCTGCCATTCGGCCTCGGAGGTTTCCCAGCGGTGCGTGGTGCCGCCGTCGCCGGTGACGTAGATCGGGGTGTAGTACTGCACCGCCAGCAGGTCGACCGGCGCGGAGATGGTCTCCAGGTCGCCGTCGCGGATGCCCTGGGCCATCCGGCTCTGCGGGCCCAGGTCGGCCAGCAGGTCCTCCGGGTAGCTGCCCTTGAGCAGGGAGTCGAGGTAGAGGCGGTTCTCGTAGGCGTCGTAGAGGTGGGCTGCCGCGGCAGCCTGCGGGGAGTCGTCGGCGGGGTAGCAGGGGTGCAGGTTGAGCGCGGGGCCGATGCGGCTGTCGCTGCCGGTGGCGCGCAGCGCGGCGACGGCGTACCCGTGGGCGAGTTGCAGATGGTGGGCGACCAGGTAGGCGGCGTCCGGGTCCTGCCGCCCGGGGGCGTGGTGGCCGGTGAGGTAGCCGTTCTGCACCACGGTCTTGGGTTCGTTGATGGTGAGCCAGGCCGGCACCCGGTCGCCGAGGGCGCGGAAGACCACGTCGGCGTAGTCGGCGAAGCGGTGGGCGGTGTCGCGTGACTCCCAGCCGCCGGCGTCCTGGAGCGCCTGCGGGAGGTCCCAGTGGAACAGGGTGGCCATCGGGGTGATTCCGCGCTCGTGCAGGCCGTCGAGGAGGCGGCGATAGAAGTCGAGGCCGCGTTGGTTGGGCGTGCCGGTGCCGTCGGGCTGGATCCGGGGCCAGGAGATGGAGAAGCGGTAGCTGCGCAACCCGAGGTCGCGCATGAGGTCGAGGTCCTCGGCGTAGCGGTGGTAGTGGTCGATGGCCACGTCGCCGGTGTCGCCGTTGCGGGTGCGACCTGGGACGCGGCTGAAGGTGTCCCAGACCGACTCGCCGCGCCCGTCCTCCTTGGCGGCGCCCTCGATCTGGTAGGCGGAGGTGGCCGCGCCCCAGCCGAAGTTGTCCGGGAAGCGCAGCGGGCCGGCGGGCCCGGTAGGTATCGACATGGATTCTCCTCATGGATACGGGGCCACCGCCGAAAGATTCGGGAGCGCTCCCATGATAGGGCAGACGCTGCCGGCCGGTCAGCCGGCCGTCAGAACGGCCGGCGCTGGCGGTTGGGAGGCGGGTGTGGGCCCCGAGCAGCGAACGAGGCCGTCCGGGCGGCGCGGCGCGCCTGTCCCGTCGGCCTCTTTTCCTATCGTGTACGGGGGTTTAGTGTGGGGACGGGGGAGGGCAACCCCCGTCCCCACCGTAACTGCACACACACGGGCGGAATTTGGGTCCTGCCGTGCGTGTCGCGCGGGAGCCGGGCCACGCGAGTGGCTCTGGTTCCACCTCCCTCCCTGTGGCGGGACGATGGCTGACGACGGCGTCCGGGCTGGCCCGTCGTCGGCCCTCGGTCTGGTTCCCTGGGCTCGTCAGGACGACCCCAGCGATCTTCTTGTTGGAACCTTGTCGATGGAAGCGCTCCCATCGACCGATGTTGCGACTGTAACGCCCGTCACGCCTTTGTGAAAGACCCAAAACGAGATCGAAACAAGGAGCTGATCCAGCGCTCCGTGCGCTTGTTGTGGGAGCGCTTCCATGGCACACTGTCGATTCGACGCGACAGGAGCCACATCGCGTGAGTGCGGGTCCACCGAGGGCAACCGGCAGCGCCAGCTCCGGTCACGGTCACCCGAGCGCAGCCGGCGGGACCCCCTCCCGTGCGGGCCGCGACCGCCCTACCCCGGCCGGGCCCGGGGAAGACCACCTTCCCGGCGCCTCGACATCCCCGCGGACCACCACCACCCTCGCGGGCAGGCGCCTCGCCGGGGACCATCCCGGCCTGGTCCGAGGAGACACCGCGCACATGAGACAACTGGCAATACGCCGCCGCGTGGCGCTCGCCGCCGCCGCGCTGCTCGCCATCGGCGGGGTGACCCTGCCTGCCGGCGCCGCACAGGCCGCACCGGCCTGCGACGTGGTCTACGCGACAAACGACTGGAACACCGGCTTCACCGCGAACGTCACCATCAAGAACCTGGGTGACCCGGTGAGCAACTGGACGCTCAAGTGGACCTTCCCGACCAGCGGTCAGCGGGTCACCCAGGGCTGGTCGGCCAGATACAGCCAGACCGGCAGCGAGGTCACCGCGACCAACGAGTCGTACAACGGCAACCTTGCCACCGGGGCCTCCACCACCATCGGCTTCAACGGCGCCCACTCGGGCAGCAACCCGAAGCCCACCTCGTTCACGCTCAACGGCACCCCCTGCAACGGCACCCCGGCCAACCAGCCGCCGACGGTCTCCCTCGGCCTGCCGACCGGGCCGTTCACCGCGCCGGCCGACGTGCCGCTGACGGCCACCGCCAGCGACCCGGCCGGGCATGGCCACTAGTGTGCCCGGCATGACCTCTCCCGACGTCCTCGTGCGGGTCGCCACGGCCCGTGGGGTGACCACCCTCACCCTCGACA
>NZ_JBEYSL010000173.1:0-12499 GCF_040642735.1 Micromonospora sp. NPDC047753
GTGCTCCTCCAGGACCACCACCTACGCGAGAAGATCACGCACTTCGACCACGAGCGCATTCCGGAGCGTGTGGTGCACGCCCGCGGCGCCGGCGCGCACGGGGTGTTCACCGCGTACGGCACCGCCGAGGCGGTCACCCGTGCCGGCTTCCTCAAGAAGGGCCGGGAGACCGACGTCTTCGTCAGGTTCTCCACTGTGCTCGGTTCGCGGGGTTCGGCCGACACGGTCCGCGACACCCGTGGCTTCGCCACGAAGTTCTACACCGACGAGGGCACCTTCGACCTGGTCGGCAACAACATGCCGGTCTTCTTCATCCAGGACGCGATCAAGTTCCCGGACATCATCCACGCCGGCAAGCCGCACCCCGACCGGGAGATCCCGCAGGCGCAGAGCGCCCACGACACCTTCTGGGACTTCGTGTCCCTGCACACCGAGGCGCAGCACCACACCATCTGGAACATGTCCGACCGGGGCATTCCGCGTTCGTACCGGACGATGGAGGGCTTCGGCGTGCACACCTTCCGCCTCGTCAACGAGGCCGGGGAGACGGTGCTGGCCAAGTTCCACTGGAAGCCGAAGCTGGGCGTGCACTCGCTGACCTGGGAGGAGGCCCAGCTGCTCGGCGGCATCGACCCGGACTTCCACCGACGCGACCTCTACGACGCCATCGAGGCCGGCGCGTATCCCGAATGGGAGCTGGGCATCCAGGTCTTCCCGGACACTCCCGAGGAGACCTTCGCCGACATCGACCTGCTCGACCCGACGAAGATCGTGCCAGAGGAACTGGCCGAGGTGCAGCCCATCGGGCGGCTGGTGCTCAACCGGACGCCGACGAACTTCTTCGCCGAGACCGAACAGGTCGCCTTCCACCTCGGTCACCTGCCCCCGGGCATCGACGTCACCAACGACCCGCTGTTGCAGGGCCGGCTCTTCTCGTACCTCGACACGCAGCTCACCCGGCTGGGCGGGCCGAACTTCACGCAGATCCCGATCAACCGCCCGCACGCCGCCGTGAACGACATGCTGCGCGACGGCTTCCACCAGCACGCCGTGCACGCCGGCGTCGCACCGTACCGGCCGAACTCGCTCGACGGCGGCAACCCGTTCCCCGCCGGGGACGCCGAGCACGCCTTCGTCGACGTGCCGGTCACCGTCGCGCAGGCACCGAAGGTACGCGCGAACCCGGCCTCGTTCGACGACCACTACAGCCAGGTCCGCCTGTTCTGGCTGAGCATGTCGCCGGTCGAGAGGGAACACATCATCCGGGCGTACACCTTCGAGCTGGGCAAGTGCTACCACCAGGCGATCAAGGAGCGCCAGCTGCAGAGCCTCGCCAACATCGACCCGGTGCTGTGCGAGCAGGTCGCCACCGGCCTGGGCCTGCCCGCACCCCAACCGACCGTCGCCCTCCCCGACGTCACGCCCAGCCCGGCGCTGTCGCAGGTCGGTCGGGAGTGGCCGAGTGACGGCCGGACCGTCGGAATCGTCGTCGACCCCGCCGGTGACCTGGACGGCGTCGACGAGGTCCGCCGGGCCGTGTTCGACGCCGGCATGGTGCCGCTGCTGATCGCCCCGCACGGCGGCATGGTGGGCGACCTGCCGGTGCAGCGCACCTTCGCCACCGGCCGGTCGGTCGAGTTCGACGCGGTCCTGCTGGCCGGAGCGCCGACACCCGCACCGGATGCCCTGCCCGCCCGCGACGCCAAGGCGGGCACGCCGGGCCCGGCGACCGTGGACCCCCGCGTGCTGCTGCTCGTCGAGGAGTGCTGGCGGCACGCCAAGGCGATCGGCGCCTGGGGTGCCGGCGTCACAGTGCTGGAGCAGGCCGGCGTCGCCGGCACCCCGGGCGTCGTGGCGGCAGGCTCGGGTGCCGAGGCGCTGACCGCGGTGCAGCAGTTGATGGCCGCGCACCGGGTCTGGGAGCGGTTCCCCGCAGCGGTCGCCTGACCCCACCACCGACGAGGGCCGTCCTCCGTACCACCGGGAGGACGGCCCTCGGCGAGTCCAACCATCGCATGGGGTCCGGTTCGTCCCCGCCGGCATCGGCGAGGCGAATCAGCCGATGTCGGCCAACCGGGGCAGCACCTCGTCGCCGAGCCGCCGGGCGAACTCGACCGGGTCCCGATCCGGCGTCACCTGCACCTCGCTCACCCCGAGCGCCGCGTACGCGGACACCTCGGCGAGGAACGCGTCGGTGTCGTCCAGCGGCGCCTGGGAGGCGACCACCGTCTTCTCGATGGTGTCGTAGTCGCGGCCCTCGGCGGCGCAGTGCCCGCGCAACACGTCCAGCTTGCGGGCGATGTCGTCGATGCCGCCGCGGCCGAACAGGTTGCAGGCGTCGGCGTACCGGGCCACCAGCAGCAGGGTCTTCTTCTCGCCGCCACCACCGATCATGATGGGCGGACGCGGACGGCTCAACGGCTGTGGCGAGTTGATGGTCTCGGCGAGCTGGTAGTGCTGCCCGTTGAACGGGCCGTCGTCGGCACTCCACATCTGAAGACAGACGCGCAACGTCTCCTCCAACCGCTCGAACCGCTCGGCCACCGGGACGACCGGCACACCCAGTCCGAGCTGCTCCCGCTCGTACCAGGAGGCGCCGATGCCGAGGCGGGCCCGACCGCCGGAGAGCACGTCGAGGGTCGTCACGGTCTTGGCGAGCAACCCCGGGTAGCGGTACATCACGCCGGTGACCAGTACGCCCAGTGTCATCCGCTGGGTCATGGCCGCGACGTAGCCAAGAGTGGTGTACGCCTCCAGCATCGGCTCCTCGGCCGCGAACACCGCGTCCATCTGGAAGAAGTGGTCCATCACCGTGAACGACGCGACCCCGGCCTGCTCCGCGACTGTCGCCGCCTGCGCCAGGGTCGGCGCGATCGCCGCCGGGTCGGCCGGGATCGAGTAGTTCCAGTAGTGCAGTCCGAGCTTCATGGTCGGCACCTCCGCAACGAGCCTAGTGCCGTCCGACGTCCGCCGGGGGCGGCTCGGAACCGCCCACGGATCGGGTCCTGCGCCGTCCATTACCGGATCATGACATTTCGTGGATCACGTGCGGATATCCGGCTGGCAGCTTTCGGTGCGTGATCCCACAGCCCACCAGGTCCCGGCCCGCCGAACTGGAGCCCGACGCGACGCGCGTCCGGTCTCGCCACCGCCAACGGACCGGACCCGCCAGTGCCTCCGCACCCGCCGCCGCCGGATCACACCGGGCGCAGTGGGCGGACGCCGCGAAGGGCGTCTGCATCGTCCTCGTCGTCCTGTGGCACGTCGTCGTGAAGGACTACCTCCAGGTCGACTGGCACGTCGGCGTACCGGTGCCGGGCTTCTGGGGAACGCTGGGTGAGCAGTTCCTGCCACTGCGGATGCCGCTGTTCTTCACCATCTCGGGCGTCTTCGCGGCGAACGCCGTCCAGCGGCCGTGGCGGGTCGTCGCCCGCAGCCGGATCGTCGGGTTCCTCTACCTCTACGCCGTCTGGCTGCTGATCCACACCGTGGTCCTCGCCGCCGCGCCGGAACTGCCGACCGACCGCGCCACTTCGGCGCTCGGCCTGCTGGAGCAGCTCACCGTCACGCCGTCCAACCTCTGGTACCTGTACGCCCTGGCGCTGTACTTCACGATCGCCAAGGCGACCAGCCGGGTGCCCCGGGCGCTGGTCCTGGTGCCCGCCGCCGCGTTGTCCGCCGTCGCTGCCGCCGGCCTGCTCGACACCCCGGGTAACCGCGCCGGCCTCTACCAGAACCTGGTCTTCTTCC
Source organism: Micromonospora sp. NPDC047753 (assembly GCF_040642735.1). NCBI lineage: Bacteria > Bacillati > Actinomycetota > Actinomycetes > Micromonosporales > Micromonosporaceae > Micromonospora > Micromonospora sp. NPDC047753. Next base: position 3,751 of record NZ_JBEYSL010000173.1, read on the forward strand.
TCGCCGGCCTGTACCTGCGGCCGCAGATCCAGCAGTGGGCCGCCACCGCCAGCCGCCGCCGGCTGTTGCTGACCTCGGGTGGCTACGTCCTGGCGCTTGCCGCGATGGCGGTGACCGGCGCCCAGCAGTGGTTCGGAGTATGGCCGGCGGTCTCGGTGGTGGCAGTGATCTTCGGCATAACCGCCGCTGCCCGGCTGTCGCGGTGGTCGGCGCTCAGCGAACCGCTGGCTAGGCTCGGCCGCATCACCCTGCCGATCTACGTCATTCACATGCCGGTCCTGGCCCTGCTGCACCGGCTGTTGCTCGTACCGGTTTCCGGGCTGGGTGGGTCCGCTCAGGGCTTGATCGTGCTCGGTTATCCGATTCTGCTGAGCGGGTTGGTGATCGGTCTGAGCCTGGCCGTTCACCGCCGGCTGCTGGCGGTCCGCGCGGGCTGGCTGTTCGCGCTGCCCGGCAGGCGCACGGTGGAGACGGCCGGATGAGCGCCCTCGCCGAAGCTCTGGTCGACCTGGACGCGATCGCCAGCAACGTGCGGACGATCGCGTCGGTCGCCGGCACCGGACTGATGGCAGTGGTGAAGGCCGACGGGTTCGGCCACGGGGCGGTGCAGGTGGCCCGGGCCGCACTGCGCGCCGGCGCCTCCTGGCTGGGAGTGACCTCGACGGCCGAGGCGCTGACCCTGCGCGAGGCGGGTGTGACAGCGCCCACGTTGAGCTGGCTGCACGGTCCGGATGACGACTTCGGTATCTTGATCAAGAGCGGCGTCGACGTCGGCGTGTCCACGACGACGCACCTGCACGCCGTCGCCGACGCGGCCCGCCTGCTCGGCGCACCGGCGATGGTGCAGCTCAAGGCGGACACCGGGTTGTCCCGCAACGGGGCCGCCGGGGACGACTGGCCCGAGTTGGTCGGTTGGGCCCGCAAGTACGAACGAGAGGGCGGGATCCGGGTGCGCGGGGTGTGGTCCCATCTCGCCGACGCCGATCTGCCGGGCGCCCCGGCGCTCACCCGTCAGGTGGCGATCTTCGAGGAGGCGCTGCGGACCGCACGGTCGGCTGGCCTGGACCCTGATCTCGTCCACCTGGCCAATTCGGCCGCCGCGCTCTCCGCACCGCGGACCCGGTTCGACCTCTGCCGGATCGGGATCGCCCTCTACGGCGTGGACCCGTTCGGCGTGAGCGGTCCGGGTGAGTTCGGGCTGCACCCCGCGATGACTCTGCGGACGAGCGTGGTCAACGTCAAGCGGGTGCCGGCCGGCACGGGCGTCTCCTACGGGCCCGACCATGTGACCGGCACACCGACCACGCTGGCGCTGCTGCCGCTCGGCTACGCCGACGGGCTGCCCCGGGCCGCGGGTGGCAGCGCCTCGGTGTGGCTCGCCGGCCGGCGGTGCCCGATCGTCGGGCGCATCGCCATGGACCAGTGCGTTGTCGACGCCGGGGATCTTCCCGTGATGATCGGCGACCCGGTCGTGGTGTTCGGCCCGGCCGAGGGCGACCAGCACCCTCCGACGGTCGTCGAGTGGGCCCGCTGGGCGGACACGAACCCACACGAGATCTTGACCGGCATCGGGGCCCGGGTGGCCCGCGAGCACCTCCATGGAAGGGCACGGAACTCATGACAACCCGACTGGCAGTGCTGTACGGCGGGCAGAGCGGCGAGCACGACGTGTCCTGCCGTTCGGCGGCGAGCATCCTCGCCCACCTGGACCGTGAGCGGTACCAGGTCACCGAGGTGCTCATCGACCGCGACGGCGGGTGGCACGTCGGCGGTCGACCGACGCCCCTGCCCGCGGCGTTGCGTGTCCTGCGCGCCCAGGACGTGGTGTTCCCGGCCCTGCACGGCCCGTACGGCGAGGACGGCATCGTGTCGTCGCTGCTGGAGTGGCTCGGCGTGCCGTACGTCGGCAACGGCGTCTTCGCCAGCGCCGCTGGCATGGACAAGGGGGTCACCAAGCGGCTCCTCGCGGCGGAGGGTCTGCGGGTCAGCCCGGGGGTGACCCTGCGTCCCGGTGAGGCCCTGTCGGCCGAGGACCAGCGTCGGCTGGAGCTGCCGGTCTTTGTCAAGCCGGCCCGTGCCGGGTCGAGCCTGGGCGTCGTCAGGGTGGACGACTGGGCGGGAGTTCCCGCCGCGCTGGAGCAGGCCCGCCAGGTCGACCCGAAGGTGCTCGTCGAGCAGGGGGCGCGGGGACGCGAGATCGACGTGGCCGTCCTCCAGCACCCGGACGGCCGGGTGCAGGCCGGTCCGCCGCTGGAGATCCGGGTGACCGGCGCCGGCTTCTTCGACTACGACGCGAAGTACGACGGCGGGGCGACCTTCCAGATTCCCGCCCCGCTCGACGCGGCGACCACCGAGGTGCTTCAGGACCGGGCGATTCGCGCCTTCCAGGCCCTCGACTGCCGTGGGCTGCTGCGGGTCGACTTCTTCCTGCCCACCGAGGGGTCACCCGAGCCCATCGTGAACGAGGTCAACACGTTCCCCGGTTTCACCGCCGCGTCCCAGTTCCCGCAGATCTGGCAGCAGGCCGGCATCGGCTTCGCCGCCCTGATCGACATCCTGATCGCCGGCGCGCTGGCCGACCAGGACCACGGCCACCACAGCGGGTTGCCCCGGCCGCAACGCGCGGTCGACCACCTGGTGTGAGTCGGCGTTCGGTCACCTGATCGAGCACGCCCGAGGCCCTCGGTCGCCGTCCGACCCGACGATGGTGACGGTGGTGGCGGTGGTCGCCGCGCTGACCTGCGCCGCGGCGGCGACCGTCGTGCAGATGATCTGGTCGACCGCCTGCTCCGACAACGCCCGCGCGGCGATGTCCGCCCGGACCGTGAGGCCACCGGTCCGACCGGTTCCCGCCGTCACCGTGACCGGGTCCAGGCCCGCCGGAACGTCGCTGGTGAAACCCTGGGCACGTTCGTCCGCCTGGGGACCGGCCGCGAGCAGCGAGAGCGCGGCGGCGGGCGGCGGGGCCGTGTTGACCGGGCGGAGGACCAGCACCAGTTCGCCCCGCGCGAGCAGGTAGAGCCAGGCACCCTGGGCGGAGCCGCTGACCGGCGGGCGACCGGTGATGACAGTGCTGGGTCGTACCCCGCAGCCCGCCGCGACCAGCGTCAGAAGCAGGCCGCCGACGAGCATCGCGCGGCCCGTCCGTCGGCCGGTCACCGGGCACCTCCGGTGTCGGCCGTTTCGCGGGGCAGGCGGAGGGTGAACACCGCGCCGCCGTGGGTGCCGTTGCCCGCGACGAGACTCCCCCGTCGCTCCCCGTGGCGGTGCAGGCGCGCGTTCTCCCAGGAGATGGCGAGACCGAGGCCGCTGCCCTCGGAGCGGGTTCGCGCGGTGTCGGCCTTGTAGAGGCGGTCGAAGACGTGTGGCAGCACCTCCGGGTCCAGTCCGGGCCCCCGGTCGGCCACCTCGATGGTGACCCAGTCCGGGTCGGCGCCGAGTCGCACCGACACCGGCTCGGCACCGTGCCGGAAGGCGTTGCCGACCAGGTTGGCGACGATGACGTCCAGTCGGCGGGGGTCGAGTCGGGCCACGATGCCGGGTGGCAGATCCGTTCGTACCCGGTCCAGCCAGCCGCGGATCCGCAGGGTCGCGGTGACCGCCGCGGCCACGTCCACGTCGTCCAGGGCGAGCCGCGCGGTGCCGGAGTCGAACCTGCTGATCTCGATGAGGTCGTTGACCAGTTGGGTGAGGTTCTGCGTCTCCTGGCTGACCAGCCGGGCGGCCCGGCCCGCGTCCCCGGGAAGGTGTTCGGCCTCCTCGTCGAGCACGTCGGTGACCGCCGTCATCGCGGCCAGCGGCGTCCGGAGTTCGTGCGAGACGTCGGCCACGAAGCGGCGGGCGTCGGATTCCAACCGCCGCAGCTCGCCGACCTGCCGCTCCAGCGTGCCGGCTGTGTCGTTGAAGGTCCGTGCCACATCCGCCAGTTCGTCGGCGCCCCGGACCGTCAACCGGGTGCTCAGGTCGCCCTCACCGAGGCGGCGCGCCGCTCGGCTGAGGTCGCGGACGGGTCGCAGGACTCCGCGGGCGGACAGCAGGGCCAGCAGGACGGCGAGGACCAGGGACAACCCGCCGGTCAGCCAGGCCCTGTTGGCGAGCCGGTCGATGCTCTGCTGCTCGGGCACGAGATTGCGCACCGAGTAGACCTCCAGCCCGGACGGGCGGGACGTGCCGTCCGGGCGGTCGAGTGCCAACTGGGTACCGATGAGCAGTGCGGGTTCTCCGTCGAGTGAGACCCGCTGCCAGGCGATGCGACCGTCACGGACCTTCTGCCGCAGCTCGGGGGTGAGCGGGTCGGCGAGGTCGGAGCCGCCCTGCGCCCGCATGTCCCGGTAGACGACCACCGCGAAGCTCTCCCGGTCGCTGAGGCGCTGGGCCAACAGTTCGAGGTCGTCCTGGGTCGGCGGCAGCTGAACGATCGGGTAGACCTTGGTGAGCTGATCGGTCAGCGACATCACTGCGGCGTCCTGCGCCTGCTGCAGGACGACGGTCCGAGCCTGGAAGTAGCTGCCACCGGCCACCGCCACCGTCGTGGTCACGCCCAGCAGCGCGAACGCCAGGAGGAGCCGGACCCGTAGACCCGAGACCCACGCGCCGGCCCGGCGCCACAGCGTCACAGCGGCCCGAACCGGTATCCGAAACCACGCACCGTCTGGATGAAGACCGGCGCCGACGAGTCGGCCTCGATCTTGGCGCGTACCCGCTGGACGCACGCGTCCACGAGTCGCGAGTCGCCGAGATACCCGTGCTCCCAGACGGCCTCCAGCAGCTGCTGGCGGCTGAGCACCTGGCCCGGCGTGTGCGAGAGTTCGAGCAGCAGCCGCAGCTCCGTCGGGGCGAGGCTGACCGGCGTTCCGTCCTTGCTGACCACCAGCGCGGCCCGGTCGATAGTCAACTCACCGTGCTGTTCCAGGGCGGTCCGGTCGCCGCCACGCCGCGAGTCGCCACCGGTCCGTCGCAGCACCGCGCGGATGCGGGCCTCCAGTACCCGGGCCTGCACGGGCTTGACCACGTAGTCGTCGGCGCCGGCCTCCAGGCCCGCGACCACGTCCATGTCGTCGTTGCGGGCGGTGAGCATGATGATCGGCAGGTCGCCGAGCTGCCGGATCCGGCGGCAGACCTCGAACCCGTCCATCCCGGGCAGCATGAGATCGAGGACCACGACGTCGGACGGGGTCGTGCGCAGCCGCTCCAACCCCTGCTCACCGGTGCCCACCGCGTGCACGGTGTGGCCCTGTCGGGTGAGCGCCAACTGCAGTCCGTCGCGCACCGTCTGGTGGTCTTCGATCAACAGCACCTGGGACATGTCGGCAAGTATCCCATCATGAGATCTTTCGGGTTTCGGTCGTCGACGGTGGCTGCGGAGGGCTCCGCGGGGTGAGCGGCACCGCGAAACCCGTCGACCGCACCAGGAACACCACCGCCCCCACCAGCGCCATCGTCGCCGCGGCAGCGGCCACGATGGCGATCAACAAGCCGCGCTGCACCGAGGCGGCCAGACCGGGCACGACCACCAGCAGCGCCCAGACCAGCACGACCAGCCCGACCACCGCCTCGGCCAGCCTGCGCCAGAGGCTGCCGCCGTCCGTACCGCCTGTCGTGTCGCGGTCGCCGGACCAGGTCGCCAACGCTGCCGAGGCCAGGCAGAACAGGGTCACCCCCAGCAGTACGCCACCGAGCACGTCGCTGAACCGGTGCCAGCCCGCGATCATCGTGGCGGCGGCGATCACCGAGACCCCGGCCCCGCCCGGCGCCGCCAGCCAGCGCCGGGCCCACCCGGGCAGAACCAGCATGAACGCCAGCAGCAGGGCGGTCGCCGCCGCGACATGGCCGCTGGGGAAGCTGTTGTGGGTGGTGGAGCTCAGGACCTCCAGATCCGGGCGGGCCAGCTCCGATTTCACCGCGCCGGCCAGCAGCACCGCGCAGACGACGATGCCCACACCGGCGACACCCGCCACCAGCCGCCGGCGGAGCACACCCACCAGCAGCACCACACCGAGCAGGGCCGCGATGAGGGTCGGGCTGCCGAAGGTGGCCAGCACGGTCTTGGCCGGGCCCACCAGCACGGTCTGCTGCTCGTAGCCTCCGCCCCGCTCGGCGCGCGGCAGGAGAACCCCGTCCAGCCACTGCCCGGGGTACGTCCGCACGAAGGCGGCGGCGGTGAGGGTCAGGGCAACCAGACCGGACAGCGCCGCCGCGAGCAACCGAAGCCCCAGGGGAACCGCGGCGCGGGCGTGGGGCAGCGGTCGCGCCGGACCGGGCGTCGACCGCCCGACGGAGTACAACGATCCGATGGACATGGCGACCATGCTCGCCTCGGCAGGTCCGTACCCCGTCCTCGGATTGTCTTGGTTCTGTCACAACCACCCCCACCGCTTCCGGAGAAGCGGATCGTCGGCGGTGTGGCCCGGGTGGACCTGGACGGCTCGATGGGATTCACATGCTTGCATGCAACTATGTTTTACCCAGCCGAGATCAGCCACCACTAGGGTCAGGACGCCGATCGATGTTTCGGTCGGCGGTGCGAAAAATCCATCCGGAGTGAGTTGGGGAACCGGAAGGTGTTGGCAAATGCAGGGAACTCCAGCGGCCAGCCTGGTCATCGGCATCGCATCCTCGCCGGCCGAGCGGCGACATCTGGCCCGGCTGCTCGGCGGCAGTGACGCCTTCCTGATCGTCTCGACAGTCGACCAGGCACGAGACTTTCTCGGGGTGGTCGAGGCGCCTGCCGCCCCGGCTCCCCCGACCACCGCGGCGCTCGCCGAGGTGACGCCGAGCCCACAGCCACCGCCACCGGATCTGGCCGTCGACTCCGACCGCCGGGTGCTGCGCTGGCGCGACCAGGAGATCGACCTGACCCGGCTGGAGCACGACGTCCTGCTCTGCCTGGTGCACGCGCCCGGTCAGGTCTGGACCTACGAGCGCCTGCACCTCGAGGTCTGGGGCAACCGGCACCTCGGCCGGGGCTCCGACATCCACTCGGTGGTCCGCCGGGTGCGCGGCAAGCTCGCCAGTCTCAACGCCGCGGCGACGATCCACTCGGTACGCGGCGTCGGCTTCCGGCTCGCGCCCGTCTGATCACCCCGGGCGCGGTCCGGCCCGCCTGGTCGGGGACCAGGCGGGCCGGACTTCTTCGGCTAGTGCTCAGGCGTCAGCACCTGATGGGCGCCAACCCGAAGTTCTCCACCGTCGGGGTGGCGGTGTCGATCCTGGTCTGACGGGTCTGCGGCTTCCAGCCGTCCTTGGCCACGATCATCGTGAGCGGGTTGTTGCGGCGGTCCACCCAGTAGGCGTACTTGCCCTCGGCGTCGGTGGCGAAGGTGTACGACGCCGCCCACGAGTCGACCTGCACGACCGCGCCGGTGAGCGGCGAGGTCGCACCCTGGCAGCTGGTGCCGGTGACCGTACCCATGAGCTTGCCCCAGGTCTTCGGGGGGTTCGCGGTCATGGTCACCGCGACCGGTGCCACCGAGTACGGGGTGTTCTCGGAGATCGCGACCGCACCGGAGTAGGTGCCCGGCTGGTCCACGTTCGCCGTCAGACCGACGGTGACGGTGACCTTCGCACCCGGCGCGAGGGTGACCGCCGACTTGTCGATGGTCATCCAGCTGACGTCGGCCGCCGACTCGGAGCATCCCTCGAAGCCCGGGAGCACCTCGCTGTCCGGGGCCGCGTTGAAGCTGCCGGACGAGCCGCCGATCTTGTAGAAGCCGCACGCCGCGCCGCCGCGGTACCGCGCGGTGTTGGCGTTGGGCAGGTTGGACCACGAACCGGCCGCCGGGTCGAAGGCGAAGCCGGCGTTGCTGATGGCCCCGCCCTGCGAGCCGCCGACGACGAGGAGCTTGCCGCTGGCGACGGCGTACGAGCTGGCCCAGTTGTCGGCCGGCGCGTCGGCGACGGCGGTCCAGGTGTTGGCACCCGGGTCGAAGGCGTAGCTGGACTTCTGTGCGGCGGATCCGTCGTTGCCGCCGGTGCAGTAGAGGACGCCGTCGATCCCGCCGCAGGAGGCGAAGGCCACCGACTTCGGGTAGTTGGCCATCGTCTCCCAGGTGTCACCGGTCGGGTCGTACCGGACGACGCTGTTCGACATCGGCAGACAGGCCGCCGTCGTGCAGCCACCGACCGCGTACAGCTTGCCGTCGACGACGGCCTGACCGGCTGCGGCCCGCGGTGCCGGGTTGTCGGCCAGTTCCGTCCAGGTGTTGGCCGCCGGGTCGTACGACCAGGTGGCGGAGTCCGGGCCGGAGTCGCCCCAGCCACCGCTGACGATGATCTTGCCGTTCACCACGCCCGCGGTCACCGCGTTACGCGCGCCGGGAAGGTCGGCGATCGCCGTCCAGGTCTGCGCGGCCGGGTCGTAGGCGTAGTTCTTGGTGGTGGAGGCCTCACCGTCGCCACCACCGATCGAATACACCTTGCCGTCCAGGTTCACCACCCGGTTGTCCATGATCGTGGCCGGGTAGTTGGCGATGTCGGTCCACGGCGCCGCCTGCGGGCCCGCCGCCGCGGCAGCCGCCTTGGCCTCCTTGCCGGACGCCTTGGCGGCGAACGACGTCGGTACGGTGAGCCGCTGCTCCGGCGCGCCGCTGGACCCGAGCACCTGCTGCCGGGTGACAGTGGAGCCGTCCGCCCGCAGGAGTTCGAACCCGTTGTCCCGCTCACCGAACTTGACCTCGACCGGCGCGCCGCCGGTGTTCGTCACAGTGAACGACTTGCTGGTCTTGCCGTTGGGCATCTGAAGCGTCGCGCT
>NZ_JBEYSL010000174.1:0-12414 GCF_040642735.1 Micromonospora sp. NPDC047753
GCACAAGATGCCCAACGGCATCTGGACCTTCGGCGGTCCGCTCTCCGGCAAGCAGTACATCGACGAACTCGTCAAGACGTACACGGTGTGAGCGTCGACCCCTGGACGACGAAGTCCTTCGGATCGCGGGTCGGCGCGTCGTTGGCAGCGGTCAGCGAGTAACGCCGCACTGTCGCTGGCGTGGCCAGCTGGTAGGTCACCCAGCCGCTGGACGCGAACACGAGCCACTTCGTCGACGGGTCGTCGTCGGCGAGGTTCGCGGCGACCTCGCGCGGCTTGTTCTCGTCGCTCGCGGTCACGGCGCTGACCTGACCGAGCATGCTGCCCGGCAGGGTGGCGACCTTGCCACTGAGGTTGGCCTGTACGGGCTTTCCGCTGGGGCCGACCTCGACGGTGCTGGTGGCGGGCTGCGGGTCGGCGGACTCGAACGAGGAGGTGAAGTTGCCGGGGGTGGCGGGGGTGGGGGCGGCGTTCGCCGGGGGCGTGGCGACGAGCAGGCCCAGGGGTAGCAGGGCTGTTGCCGTCGCCGCGATCAGGCGGCGCGAGAGTGGACGCGCAAGGGGGGTGTGCGACATGAGGGACGGAGCCTTTCGACTCGAACCGGGTCGAGTTCGTCGAACGTCTGGGCAGTGTGGAGCGGGTGGTGGGCCGAGCCCTGACATCGTTGTCATGAGAGTTCGTGAGCAACGGGAGTCGAGCCTGTGGACTGCCGCTGATAGTTCCGGGCGCAACACGGCCGTGTCAACGGGTTGGCCGCGCCGAAACGGCAGCCGCCCGCACCGGGCCCGGCCGCCGACGTGCCGGGCCTCGACGCCGTCGGATGACGTACGCCGAGGCCCGGGCACGGATCAGCAGTAGAGGTTGGCTCCGGCGGACACGCCGAGGATGCCGACGAACTGCTGGTACCTGGTGACGCGGCTCTGCACCTGGGCGGGGTTTCCGCCGTTGCACTCGATCGAGCCGTTGATGCTGCGGATGGTCTGACCGAACCCGGCGCCGTTGACCATCGCATTGTGGGCGGTCATGGTGCCCGGCCCGTTCTGGGTCATCCAGTACCAGATGCCGGTCTTCCAGGCCACCGCGGCGTCGGTCTGCACCAGCCACGGGTTGGTCAGCAGCGGCAGGTTGAGCGCGTTGCCCGCGGCGTTGTAGTTGAAGTTCCAACTGAGCTGGATCGGCCCCCGCCCGTAGTAGGCGGCCTGCCCGGCGGGACACCCGTAGGGCTGGCCGGGGTCGCAGTAGTGCGGGTAGTTGGCGGTGTTCTGCTCGACGATGTGCACGAGCCCGCCGGTCTCGTGGTAGACGTTCGCCAGGAAGGCCGCGGCCTCCTGCCGCTGGACGGTGGCACTGCCGCTCTTCGCGAACGCCGGGTAGGCGCTGAGCGCGGCGACGAGACCGGAGTAGGTGTAGAAGGAGTTGCGACCCGGGAACATCTGGTTGAACTGGGCCTCGGTGACCACGAAGCCCCCCGGGTTGGTGGGCGGCGGGGTGGTCGGTGGTTGACCACCACAGGTGTACGGCTCCCAGTACCAGGTGCTGACAACGGGGTCGTACCCGGGATTGTCGTGCTCGGCGATGTAGTAGAGGCCGTTGGTGTACCGCACGATCGCCCCGGTGGCGTACCACGTCCCGGCGGCCCAGTTCGGGTAGGCGCAGGTCCCCCCGGTGGGTGGCGTGGTGCCGCCTCCGCAGGCGCCGAGGTCCTCCCAGACGCCGGTCGTGCCCGGCGGGGCCTCGTTCTGGGTCCACCATTTCGCCCGGTAGTTGCGGCCGTTGTGGGAGACCTGCGCGTCTCCCCAGTAGACGGCCGAGGCCTGCCACGACGCTGAGCAGGCCGCCGCCGACGCGGCGGTGGCCGGGACGATCGCGACCAGTCCGCCGGCGACGATCAGCGCCGCCAGCGCGACCAGCGCGCGGAGTCTTGTCATGTGGTTGCTCCTTCCTCGGGCCCCAGTGGCCGAGATCCGAGCCGGATATCGACGCAAGTGACTCTAACATCATCTGTTCACAGTCTTTACTAATTCATCGCCCTCGGACGACGGCAACTCCGTGGCCGGCCGCCGATACTTCCGATGAATTTCCGGATCAAGCGTCTCTCCAGCGCTGTAGCTGGCGTCGGTCGACTCCCCGGCAGATCAACGTCAGCGCAGTCATAACTGGCCACGGCACATGCATGCCCCACGAGCTGTCCTGCCCTGTTCCGGAGTGATTCCGGAACTTGTTGACGTGTTCGAATTCTCGCTGTAATACTCCGATCCACTGAGGTCGATGCGACAGCAGGCCCGGACCGCACCCCGTCACGCCCGGCTGATCGCGTTGGCGTGGATCGCCTCGTGCAGATAGGTGGCCAGCCCCACGGCGATGTTCTCGTAGTACGCCGTGAACCGCTCGTCGGCCAGGTACATGTCGGCCAACCCGGTCTGCATCTCGTAGGAGCACTCGTAGAACCAGCGGCTGATGATCTGCCGGTGCTCCTCGGCCAGGTCCATCACCTCCGGGCTGTCCGCCGGGGCGCCCGAGGCCATCAGCGCGACGATCCGCCGGCCCCAGTCCTCGTTCTCCGCCTTGATCCGCAGCCAGTCGTCCTTGCTGTGGCGGGATGCCCGACGGTTCGACTCCCGGTACGCGTCGGTGTCACCCCAGCGCTGCTCCGCCTCGGCCTGGTGTTCCTCCGGATCGACGTCACCGAAGACCTCGAACCGCTCCTCCGGCGTGAGTTGGATGTTCATCCTGCTCGCCTCCATCGCGAACTCGATCGCCGTGACCATCTCCTGCAACCGCTTGAGCCGTACCGTCAGCAGTTCGTGCTGCCGGCGCAGGTGCGCGGCCGGATCGGCCGCCGGGTCGTCGATGATCGCGGTGATCTCCTCAAGCGGGAAACCAAGCTCCCGGTAGTACAGGACGAGCTGCAGCCGTTGCAGGTCCGCGTCGTCGTAGCGGCGGTAACCCGCCGAGGTGCGCCCGCTGGGCGAGAGCAACCCGATCTCGTCGTAGTGGTGCAGCGTCCGCACCGTCACGCCGGCCACCTTCGCCACCTGACCCACCGTGTACGCCATGGTCCCCCTCCCTTCCGGGAACCAGGCTCCTGCCTGCCGCTACGTGAGAGTCAACTCCGATTCTGGCCCACCATCGCGGGGGCGTCCGGCCGGCCGTACAGATAGCCCTGGCCGCGTGGGCAGCCGATCGCGGTGACCGCCTCGTGCTGACGCTCGGTCTCCACCCCCTCGGCGACCACCGCCAGGTCGAACGCGCCGGCCAGGCGGGTGACCATCTCCACTGTCGCGTACGCCCGGTCGTCGGTGCCCAGTCGGGCCACGAACGACCTGTCGATCTTCAGCTCAGTGGCCGGGATGCGGTGCAGGTAGCTCAGCGACGAGTAGCCGGTGCCGAAGTCGTCGATGGCGATCCGGATACCCAACTCCCGGAGTTGGTGCAGCCGCTCCAGCACCGCCTCGGTGCCGTCGATCAGCGCCGACTCGGTCAACTCCAGGGTCAACGCCCGTGGTGCCAGCCCGACGGCGCTGGTCGCCGCGGTGACCGTGGCGATCAGGTCCGGCCGACGCAGGTGTGCGGCGGCGATGTTCACCGCGACGGTCGCCTCCGGTACCCGGCCCCGCCAGGTCGCGGCTGCCCGGCACGCCTCGTGGATCACCCAGCGGTCGATCGGCAGGATCAGCCCGGTCTCCTCGGCGAGCGGCAGGAACCTCGCCGGTGGCAACATCCCCAGCCGGGGGTGCCGCCAGCGCACCAACGCCTCGGCGCTGCGCACCGCGCCGGTGGTCAGATCGACGATGGGTTGGAACTCCAGGTGCAGCTGGTCCTCGTCGACAGCCCGGCGCAGGTCGGCGATCAACTCGGCGCGGGAGACGGCCGACTCGCGCAACGCCGCCGTGCACGTGCGGTACGCGGACTTCCCGGCCGCCTTGGCCGCGTACATGGCTATGTCGGCGTCGCGCAGCAGGTCGGTGTGGGAGGCGTGCTGCGGGCCGTACTCGGCGATACCGATGCTCGCCGACGGGTGCACCCCGACGCCCTCCTCGTCGTCGGAGGGTCGCAGCGCGTCCAGCAGCCGCTCGGCGAGCCGTTCGGGTGACACCGGCCGGTCGCCGTCGACCAGCACGGCGAACTCGTCACCGCCGAGCCGGGCGATGGTGCCGTCACCGTCGACGGCAGTGTGCATCCGGGCCGCCAGCCCGGTCAGCAGGGTGTCACCGGTGGCATGCCCGAACCGGTCGTTGACCTGCTTGAACCCGTCCAGGTCGAGCAGCAGCACCGCCACCGGTCGCCCGTCGCGCAGGGCCAGGCGCAGCCGCCGGTTGAACAACAGCCGGTTGGGCAGCCCGGTGAGCTGGTCGCCGTACGCGAGCCGGCGCAGCCGGGCCACCAACCGCAGGTTCTCGTTGGCCGCCAGCCCCTGCCGGACGGCGAGGGCGGCCAGCAACACCATCATGGTCACGAACACCAGCTGCGGGGTCTGCCCGGTGGGCCGACGGGCGAGCACCACCGCGACGATCGCCCCACCCACCGGCAGGTACGGCAGCGCCACCCGCCACCAGGGCGGCAGCGGCGACTCGGCGGTGTCGTCGGTGCCGTCACAGTCCGGTGGCGGCGGGTTGCGGGTGGCCAGGCCGATCAGCAGGTAGCTCAACGGCCAGCACAGGTCGATCGGGTGACCGGCGGTGTAGTCGGCGCGGGCGACCAGCGACACGTAGACGACGTCGGCGACGACCCGCAGGGTGAGGCTCGCCGCGAGGATCGTCATCGGCCGCCACATCGGCCGGGCCGGCCCGGACACCGCGACCAGGATGGTGAGCTGCATCAGGTCGAACATCGGGTACAGCAGCCCCAGCGTGCGCGCCGGGTCGGCCAGCTCGGCGGCGGCGACCCCACGGAAGACCAGCACCCAACCGATCGGCACCAGGGCCAGGGCGACAATCACCCCGTCCAGCAACGTACGGGCCCGCCCCACCGCGGTCCTCGGTGCCGACGGCGAGCTGAGCAGCGCGGCAGTGCCGGTGAGGATGCCGGCGGTGAAGACCACCCCGACCACCGGCGTGTGCGGCAGGTCACCGCCGACGAGCCGCTGCGCCGTCCAGATCGCCCGACCGATCGCGGCCAGCCCCATGGTGAGAGCGAGCAGCGTCCAGAACCGGCGCAGCGGCGCAGGATGCCGACGGGCCACCCCGACGCACGCGAACGTCGCCCAACCGGCGACGAGCATCGCGCCGATGTCGCTGGCCAGCGCGGCACCGGGCAACGCGGCGACCAGCCAGCCCGCTTCCAGCAGGATGACAGCAGCCGCGACGAAAGCACCGGCGGGGTTCAGCGTCCCCGCAGCCTGCTGTCCGTCCTGTCGGGACACGGTCGCTCCGGCTCTTTCGTCGTGCGTGCACCCTCGGCGGCGCCGGTCCACGGCAAACCCCGAAAGCCTAACCAGCGCCCAGAAACGCCGCCAGAGCCGAACGTTCACCCCGCTGCGGCTCCGGCCTCCGGTCAGCGGCCCGCAGATCGGTTCCAGGGTGAACGGGGCAGGGCGGTGCCGGCCAACGGACGGCGTGCGCGGCGGCGTCTACGCCGACCGGGGGTGCAGGGCGGGCGGGCAACGGTGTGCACAGCCACGTCGACCGAGGACGCCTGTCGACCGATCAGCCAGCAGAGGAAGCGTTCCATCGTCGGATCAGCCGACCGGAAGGCGCTCGGCGTCGGACCTGGCAACCTCGTACTCCGCCCCGCAGAACGTGCACTGCTGCGCGTACCGGGTGCGGATCGGGATGAGGGGAATGAAGAAGAGGGTGAATTTCGTCGAGCGGCGGGTGATCACCTGCGCGGCCTGGTTGCCGCAGTGGCGGCAGACCTGCTGCACGACACCGGACCGGTCGACCTTGGTACGCAGACCAAAGATGAAGAACATCGCCAGGCAGTACCCACCCAACCGCGAAAAGTCACCAGATCCCGGCAGCGGATCAGGGAAAGCCGGGCGACGGACGTACAAGATCGTGCTCGATCCTGGATGTAGTGGCTTCCGGGGCGAACGAGGCCACTACATCCCTGATCGAGCACGATCAAGGCGGGCGATCAACGCATGACGATCACGGTGACACGACCACAGTGCGGCTGTCAGCCTGCCGGCGCGGGCTCCAGGCCGGGGATCTCCTCGGAGAGCCAGATCGGCTGCCAGTTCGGCATCTCGTGGAAGCGACGCAACTCGAACAGCCCGGCAACCGACCCGCTCCAGGCCCCGTACGGCGGGTTGGCCTCGTCGAAGCCGCTCTGCACGAAGGTCAGCGTGGTCCGGCCACCGGACTCGGCCAGCTCCCAGCTCGTCACGCCGGTCGGACCCCAGTCGACGGACATCCGGCGGCCGGGCTCCAGGTCGACGACCTTGGCCGCGTAACCGGTCTCGAAGCCGCCCATGGCGTACCGGCCGCCGACCCAGGGCTCGATGCCGATCGGGTAGCCGAACCAGGCGCTGGCCTGCTCGGAGTCGGTCAGCGACTCCCACACCTTGTCGACGGGGGCGGCGATGACCAGCTCACCCCGCAGGTCGGCGGAGGTGAAGTCGGTGCGGGGCAGCAGTGGCCTGCCCTCCAGGTGGGCGGCCAGGTTGGCGATGGACAGCGCCCAGTACGTCTGGAGCACGCCCCGGATGGTGGAGCCGCTCATCGCCTCGGCGAAGTCGAAGTGACTCTGGATCAGCGTGAGCACCGTGCTGTCGGTGCCCTCGGCGGTCAACTGGAACTCGGTGGTGGTCTCCACGCCGTCGAGCAGCCAGCTGAAGCGCAGCGTGTCGTCGTCGGCGTGCAGGAGCCGCTGGTGCGGGGCGTCGCCTTCGGGCGTGTAGCGACCCCAGAACTCGTACCGCCGGGGCAGCTCGACCTCGGCGTGCTCGGCCAGCCAGAGACGCAGCTCGGCCGGGTCGGTCAGGGCCTGGCGGACGCGCCCGACGGGCGCGGAGAGACGGGCCTTGACCTTCATCGGCTCACTCATTGTCGTTCCCTTTCGGATAGCAGGCGACGGCCAGCTTGAAGGCATCTCCTTCGCTGCCGCCGTAGCGGGTGAACAGGTCTTGAAGCGCGGTTTGCAGGTCGTGCAGGAACTGCTGACGCTGCTCGGCCGGCACCCGGATCTCGCCGGAGACCCCGATCGAGGGCAGCTCTGGTGCCGCCCGGTCCAGGCCGGCGATGTCGGCCTGGACCTCCTCCATCAGGTCGAGCAGGTAGCCCAGGCTCAGTTCGTCGCGGGCCCGGCGCAGGCCGATCCGGCCGACGAGTCGCGGGGAGAGCCAGTAGGAACGGGCGGCGGCCTGGTAGATGCCTTCGGTGATGCCGCGGACCTTGCGTTCCTTGACCAGCTCGACGAGGCCAACCGCGACGAGCTGCTTGACGTGGTAGTAGACGCGCTGTGGCGTCTGGTCGAGTCGGGCCGCGACCTCGGTGCAGGTGCGCGGCTCGGCCAGTTGCCGCAGCACCTCGACGCGATGCGGCTTGAGCAGGACTTCGGCCTGCTCGATCTGCTCCAGGTACAGGACGTCTCTCATGGCAAAATCAGTTTGTACGTACAAAACTTCTTTGTCAATCGCTTCGCGAGAAGCCGCGCCGACTTTTCTCGACGCGGCCTCAGGCGACGGTCAGCAGGTGATCAGGGCAACCAGTCCGGCCGCAGCGGGTAGCCGCTCACTCCGTTCGGGCCGTTGTGGGTGGCCAACACCTGGTGCAGCTGAATGCCGTTGCGCTCGAACGCCATCCGCGACCCGGCCATGTAGAGCCCCCACACCCGGGCGGTGCCCGCGCCCACCTCCGAGACGCAGAAGTCCCAGTGCTCGACCAGGTTGCGACACCAGGCGGCCAGCGTCAGCGCGTAGTGCTGGCGCAGGTTCTCCTCGTGATGCACCTCGAACCCGGCGTCGTGCACCTCACTGACCAGTCGACCCGGACCGGCCAGCTCACCGTCCGGGAAGACGTACCGGTCGATGAACGCTCCCGAGCGGTGCGGCGCGCGGTTGTCAGCGCGGGTGATGCAGTGGTTGAGCAGTCGCCCACCCTGCCGCAACCGGCTGCGCAGCGCCCCGAAGTACGCCGGGTAGTTACGCACCCCGATGTGCTCGGTCAACCCGATCGAGGAGATGGCGTCAAACTGCTCGGCCGGCGCGTCCCGGTAGTCGAGGTATCGCACCTCCGCCAGCTCGGTCAACCCCTCCCGCTCGATCGCGGCCTGCGCCCACTGCGCCTGCGCCTTCGACAGGGTCACCCCGAGGGCCTTGACGCCGTACTCGCGGGCCGCGTGACGCACCATGCCACCCCAGCCGCACCCGACATCCAGCAGCCGCATCCCCTGCTTCAGCGCCAGCTTGCCCGCGACCAGGTCGTACTTCGCCGCCTGGGCCTGCTCCAGCGTGTCGTCAGGGGACCGGTAAACCGCGCAGGTGTACGTCATCGACGGGCCCAGCACCTTCTCGTAGAAGGCGTTCGACACGTCGTAGTGATGCGAGATGGCCGTGCTGTCCCGCACCCGCGAGTGCCGCATCCCGTTCATCACCCGCTTCCAGCGGGGCTGCGCCTCCTGCGGCGGTGCCGGCGGCGGCATCAGCCGCTCCCAGCCCAGCCCACGGACCAGCGCCAACCCCTCGGCAAGCGACGGTGGGCGTAACCGCAGCTCGTCCTTGAGCACCCGCAACGCCTCGTACGGGTCGCCCGGGTGCACACCCTGCAACGCCAGGTCGCCACTGACGTAGGCCCGGGCCATGCCCAGGTCACCGGGCGCGGTGAGCAGATAGGACAAACCCCGCTCGGATTGGATCGCCAGGGTGATGCCGGCGTCGGACGGGCCGACGGAACTGCCGTCGTACCCGGTGATCCGCACCGGCAACGGCCCCGAGGTGACCGCGCGGATGACATCCGCGACGGTCGGAACCGGTTGCCGGCCCCCCGCCGGTGGGGTGGCGGGGACGCTCGCCGCCCCCTGATCTCTGTCGGTCAGGCTCATGCTCGTGCTACCGCCTTTTCGTACAGTCCCGTCAGCCGGTGGTCCGGGTCGTAGCGGTCTTTCACCGCGCGCCACGTGTCGCCGCCGTAGAGGCGATCGAAGGCGTCCCGGTCGTAGTACGCGTCGGAGTAGAGCGACTTGTGCCCGCCCGACTCCGACACCCTGCGTTCGATCGTGCGGTTGACGTCGCCGTCGGCGGCGCCCGGCGCGATCGGCACGCTCCCCCAGAACCCGATGTTGACGTAGTCCTGCCCAGGCCGCAGCGGATACAGCGGCCAGGACCGCGCCGAACCGGGCCCCGCCGGCTCACGCAGTCGCAACGGACACAACCACACCGGGTTCATTCCCACCGCGCCGGCGAACCAGCGCAGGAAGTCGGCCGTACGGTCCAGCGGGATCTCCACGTCCTGCACGACCCGCTCCCGGGCCGGTTGCCCGCGCAGCCGGTCGATCCGGGCCGCCACCTGGTGGCGGTGCTCCAACCGGACCAGTCGGTGGTAGAAGTCGCTGCGCCGGTAACGCGCCGGCCAGAGCCTGCGCACGACCGGGTGCTGCGCGCCGAACGCCGACGAGCACCAGAACCAGTCGGTGTCCCAGCGCCACAGATAGTCGTACGCGGTGAGCACGTCGCGGGTGCGCTCGCGCAGCGACCGGTAGTAGATCGACTGACCGGTGTAGTCGCTGGGCGGGTCGGCCCCGTCGGTGAACGTGGCGAAGACCAGGTACGACTCGCCGGGGCTGAACATCACCCCGTCCATCGCGTCCACCGGTTCGCCGGCCCAGGACCGGGTGGCGGTCACCTCCGCGATCGCGTCGGTCAGCGCCTCCAGTCGGGTGAACCGGACGTTGCGCAACGCCACGTACCGGCCGACCGGTTGCAGCTCGATGCGCAGCCGGGTGGCGTACCCGAGGCTGCCCAGCGAGTTGGGGAACGCGGTGAACAGGTCGGCGTGCTCGCCGTCGGGTCGGGCGGTGACGATCTCGCCGGAGCCGGTGAGCACGTCCAACTCCTGGACGGACTCGTGCGGCAGGCCGTTGCGGAACGAGGTCGACTCGATCCCGAGGCCGGTCACCGCGCCGCCCAGCGTGATGGTGCGCAACTGCGGCACCACCAGCGGCATCAGCCCGTGCGGCAGCGTCGCGTCGACCAGGTCCTCGTAGGTGCACATGCCCTGGACGTCGGCGGTGCGGCCGGCCGGGTCGACCGACAGCACGCCGTTCAGGCCACTCACGTCGAGCCCCGGAGTCCGGGGTGCGGACCGGGGGCGGAACAGGTTGGAGGTGCGTTTGGCCAGCCGGACAGGCTCGCCAGTGGGCACCGCGGCGTACGACCGCCGCAGCGTGTCCACCGCTTGATCATGGTCAATGGGGTGATCCACACGCTCAGCGCGCATGTGATCACCTTACGCTCGCCTCTTGGAAAGCGTGGGATGTCGGCGGTGGCAGTTTCCCGTCCGGTGGCAGGCCCGACGGCTACCGTGGCGGGCATGCCATCGCCAGCGATCACCGCCCTGGACGCCGCCCAACTGCCGTATCGGCTGGTCAGCCACGGTGCCGTCGGCAGCCTCGCGGAGGCAGCCGCCGCCCGGGGCGTGACCGTCCCCGACGTGGTCAAGACAATTGTGGTCCGGCGCGGCGAAGACGATCACCTGTTCGTGCTCACCCCCGGCGACCGGGTCATCTCCTGGCCCAAGCTGCGCGCCCTGCTCGGGGTGCACCGGCTCTCCATGCCGGACGCGGCGGGCGCACTGGCCGCCACCGGCTACGAACGCGGCACCATCACCCCGTTCGGCGCGAGCACTGCCTGGCCGGTGATCGCCGACGAGCGACTGCGCGGCCGCGAGATCACCCTCGGCGCCGGCGAGCGGGGTCTCGCCATCGCGATCGACGCCGACGCCGCGATCGCCGCCCTCGACGCCACGGTGGCCGACGTCACCGACGAGCAGCCCACCCGCTGAGCCTCGCCGACCCCCGCACCGCCGGGCTGGCTCCGGCGCGACATCGTGGGTGAGGATGGCGCGTATGTCAGCGCCCGAGGAACGCCCCGACCCCGCCGGCACCGTCTACGGCGGTCACCGGGCACCTCGCTCCGGCCCACTGGCCGATCCGTTGCTGCGGGTCGCGGTGGCGGTCGGGGCCGTCGGCGTACTCCTGGGGGTCGTCTTCGCCACCGGGCTGCTCGACGGTGACGACGAGCCGTCGGTGCCGGCGTCGGTCGGTACGCCGTCCAGCGCGGCGCAGCCCAGCGAACCGGCCGGCGAGCCGAGCCCGACCGCACCGGCCGAGCCGTCACCGACCCCGTCGGCAAACACTCCGGCCGCCCCGCCCACCGGGCCCCGGGTGCTGCGCGCCACCTCGGGCCTCTGCCTGGGGCTCGACGGTGACGGTAAGGAGGCCAAGGCCGAGTTGGCCGTGTGCACCGGCACCCCGGAGCAGCAGTGGGTGGTCAGCCCGGCCGGCACGGGCGTGCTGTCGTTGACCAACGCCGCGTACGGGCAGTGCCTCGACGTCGAGGGTGGCAGTCAGGACGACGGCGCGCGGTTGCTGCAGTTCCCCTGCCACGGTGGGGCCAACCAGCAGTGGCGGTTCGGCGGGACCGGCACCAGCGCCGTCCTGCTCATCGCCGCGCACAGCAACAGGTGCGCCCAGGCCGACGACGACGCCGTCGAGGCGGGCGACGACATCCGGCAGCGACAGTGCGACGGCCGGCCGGCCCAGCAGTGGACAGTGAGCTGACCGGCCGACGCGTCGCACGTCCCGTGCGGCCGTCAGGTTCAGCGCGGTTCAACCCCGCAATCTCCACGCCCTGGGCGCGGTCGCGGCGACCAACACGGCCTCCGGCACCGGTCGGCCCGGTCGGCGGCGCAGCAGCAACGACAGCCCGGCGGCGCCGATCGACAGCGCACCCGCCACGTACCAGGCCATCGCGTAGTCGCCCAGCCGGTCCCGGACCAGCCCCGCGCCGGTGGCGGCGACCGCCGCGCCCAGTTGGTGCGCGGCGAACACCCAGCCGAACACCACAGCTCCGGCGCCACCGAAATACTCCCGGCACAGCGCCACCGTCGGCGGCACCGTGGCCACCCAGTCCAGGCCGTAGAAGACGATGAACACGAGCATGCTCGGCTCGGCGGTGCCGGAGAAGAGGCTCGGCAGCACCAGCAGGGACAACCCGCGCAGCGCGTAGTACAAGCCGAGCAGCAACCGGCTGTCCACCCGGTCGGTGAGCCAGCCGGAGGCGATGGTGCCGACAATGTCGAAGACCCCCACCAGAGCGAGCAACCCGGCCGCCGTGGTCTGGGCCATGCCGTGGTCGTGCGCGGCCGGCACGAAGTGGGTACCGACCAGGCCGTTCGTGGTCGCCCCGCAGATCGCGAAGCCTCCGGCCAGCAGCCAGAACGGTCGGGTCCGGGCCGCGGTGGCCAGCGCGCCGAT
>NZ_JBEYSL010000175.1:0-12381 GCF_040642735.1 Micromonospora sp. NPDC047753
GGCGGGCCTGCGCTGATCGGAGCGGGTCGGGCGGCCGCACCGCCCGACCCGCCACGTCGGCTATTGCAGGTAGCGCTCCACCTCGGGCTTGGGGCGTTCGCCCTGGGCGTCCGGGTCGCCGTGGGTCTCCCGGGCGGCCCGTCGGCGGCGTAGCAGGTCCCAGCACTGGTCGAGGGACTCCTCCAGGGCGCGCAGCCGCTCGCTGGCCTCGCCCTCGGTGCCCGACTCGTGGGACTGGGCGTCGGCACGCAGCTTGTGTTCCTCGTCGACCAGCTCGGAGATCCGGTTCAGGATGGTCTTGTCGTCCATGCCACAGAGCCTGGCACAGGGTGTCGGGCGTCGCCCGGATTCGGGGGTACCGGTGCGTCCCGGATCACCGACCCGCATCGGTCGGCCCTCCGTCGCCCTGGCGGAGAGGTGGCAGCCCGGCCGGCGGGATGCGGCCAGCTTCCGCCCGTCGTGGTGGCGGGGTCGGCCACCCGGCGGGTGCAACTCCTGAATATCCATTCTGGATTTGCTCGACGTAGAACATCGATGGTTGTACGTGCGCTTAGATGGAAATTGCGCTGTCCGCAAGTCTGGAGGTGCCCTCCGTTTGGTGAGATGCTTCCGGCGGCCCATAAGGTGAAAGTTTCATCAACCTGACCGACCGAAGTGGACAATCGCGGTCGTCGGGACGACGAGGAGACGTGGTTCGATGTCGCAGGTGTCCGAGACGCGCCCCGTCACCCTCAGCGCCGAGCCCCGGACGATCCCGTTACGACGCGTTCTCCCGGCACTGGCCCGCGATCCGCTGGGCGCACTCGTCGACTTCGCGCAGGACGCCGGCGGTGACGTCGTCCGGCTCAACCTCGGCTCGTTCCGCCCCTATCTCGTCAGCCACCCTGAGCACCTGCAACGCATTCTGCGGGACAACGTTGCCAACTACACCCGGGACGGCGACGGGTTGCTCTGGCGCCCCGTACGCCGAATCGTCGGCGACGCCATCCTGGTCGCCGAGGGTGAGATCTGGGAATCCAGCCGAGGCGCGCTGCAACCGTTGTTCACCGCCAAGCGGGCCGAGATGCTCGTCGACAGGATGGCCGAGGCGATCAACGAGGCGGTCGACGAGTGGCTCGAACCGGCCCGCGCCGGTCGCCCGATCGACGGCGGAGCCGAACTGACCCGGATCGTCCTGCGCACCACAATGCGGGTGCTCTTCGCCGACCGGATCTCGGTGCCCGACGCGCTGCGGATCAGCGCCGCACTGGACACCGTCACCACCGCGATGCTCCCCCGACTGCTGATGCCCGTCGTGCCGTACGCGGTACCGATGCCCGGCGACCGGCGCTTCCGCGAGGCGGTGCGCACCATCGACGAGGTGGTGCTGCCGATCATCCGGGAGGCCCGGGCCCATCCCACCGACGGCGAGGACATCATCTCCACGCTCTGCCGGCCGCGCGCCGACGGCAGCGAACCCGACGAGTACGCGATCCGCGGCGACGTGGTCGCGATGTTCTCCACCGCCACCGAGACCACGATCGCCCTGCTCTCCTGGCTCTGGCCGGTGCTCGGGTCCCGGCCCGACGTGGCCGAGCGGATGACCGACGAGATCGAGCGGGTGGTCGGCGGCGAACGGGTCGGACGCGAGCACCTGCCCCAACTGCGCTACGGCCGGATGGTGCTCGACGAGATGCTGCGGCTCTATCCGGCCGGCTGGATGATCCCGCGTACCGCGGTCGGCGACGACGTGCTGGGCGGGGTACGGGTCAAGGCCGGCGGCACCGTGCTGGTCAGCCCGTACGTGACCCAGCGGATGTCGACCTTCTGGACCGACCCGACACTCTTCGACCCCGAGCGGTTCGCGCCGGAGCTGCCCCGGCGGCGTTACCGCTACTCCTACTTCCCGTTCGGCGGGGGCCCGCACCAGTGCCTCGGTCAGTACCTGTTCCTGCTGGAGGCCCAGCTCATCGTCAGCACCGTGCTGAGCCGCTACCGTTTCCGGCTGCGCGAACCGGTCGATCTCACCCCCCGGATGGGCGCCTCGCTGCAACCCAAGCAACGGGCCGAACTCATCCTCACCCCGGTCGAGCGCCCGGCCGCATCGTGACGGGTACCCCGCGACCGGCGCGGGCCGGTCAGGACGCGGTCGCCGAGCAGGGCCGCGTGTGCGCACTCGCCGTACGGGGCGTACGCGACCTTCAGACCGTCACCGCCGCCCATCCCGAGCTGTTCGACGCCGCGCCGTTCGACCCGGCACTGCTCAGTTCGGTGGCCACGGCCATCGCCTTCACCGCGCCGTGGCACACCGCCGCCGAACTGCGGATCACCACCCGTACCCTGCTCTGGGTCTTCGCCGCCGACTGGCAGGTCGACTACCTCGCCCGGTCCGTGGACGACGTCCGGGAGGTCGTGAATGACTGCCTGGCGGTGGCCGACGGCGCCGCGCCGCCACCCGGGCGGCACCTGGCCCGACTGCTGGCCGACCTGCGCGACGAGCTGACCACCGTGCCGGCGTTCACCCGGCGGCGCCCGATCTGGCGTGACGAGCTGGCCCGGATGCTCGACGCCGTGGCGCGGGAGTGGGACTGGAAGAACCTGCCGACCGACCCCACCACCGGGCGACGCCTGCCGGACCTGGACCGCTACCTGGACAACGCGGACAACCTGGCCTGCTCCTTCGTCAACGCCACCCACTGGATCGCGACCGGTGACGACCGGACACTTGCCCAGTTGACCGACCTGCTGGACGCCGGACGTGGCGTGCAGCGGGTGCTGCGGTTGGTCAACGACCTCGCCACACAGACACGTGACGCCGAGTGGGGTGACCTGAACGCCCTCTCGCTCGTCGACGACCCGGCGCAGGTGCACGACCGGCTGGCCGAGCTGACCGCCCGCTCCCGGGGTGACCTGGCCGCCCTCGCCGAGCGGTGCCCCCGTCAGGCGGACTACCTCAACCGGCAGATCTCCTTCACCGGCGGCTTCTACCAACTGTCGGACTTCTGGGGACTGCGCGATGAGTGACTGTGGCACCCGCTTCCTCGCCGACGCGGCGACGACCACCGAACCGGTCGCCGACGCCGCCCGCGAGCTGGTCGCCGGCCTCGGCCTGCGGCCGTGGGGGGAGGTCGCCGCGTCCGTGTACGAGACGGGGCGGCTGGTCGCCGTCGCCCCCTGGCTGACCGGGCACCACCAGCGGATCGCGTTCCTGGTGCGCACCCAGCGCCCGGACGGAGCGTGGGGCCCACCCGAGGGGTACGCCCTGGTGCCGACGCTGAGCGCCACCGACGCGCTGCTCGCCGTGTTGTCCGACGGCAGGGCCGGGACGGAGCTGCTCGCCCCGGTGGCCCGTGGGCTCCGCGCGCTCGTCGACACGCTGCTCCGCACGGACGCCCGGACCCTGCCGGACACCCCCGCGCTGGACCTCATCGTTCCGGCGCTGGTCGACACGATCAATGGCCGGCTCGCCGGGCTGAAAGGAGCCGCCGCCGACCGACTGGCCCGCGCGCCACTGCCGCTCCCGGCCGGGCTGAACCGGGACCGGCTGCGCGCGGTGCGGTCCGCGGTGGCCGCCGGAGCGGCGCTGCCGCCGAAGTTGGCCCACTTCTACGAGATCCTGGACGCGGCACCCCCCGACGCCGGCCCCACGCTCACCGCCGTCGGCGCTTCACCCGCCGCGACCGCGGCCTGGCTGAGCGTCGCCGGCCCGGCTGCCGGCCCCGCCGCGTACGCCTTCCTGCGGGCGTTGATCCGCGACGGAGGTGGCCCGGTGCCCTGCCCCGCACCGATCACCGTCTTCGAGCGCGCCTGGGTGCTGAGCGGTCTGTACCGGGCCGGGTTCACGATCGACCCGCCGGCCTCGGTCCTGGAGAGCCTGACCGCTGCCACCACCGGCCAGGGCATCGCCACCGGCGACGGCCTGCCGACCGACGCGGACACCACGGCGGTCTCCCTCGACGCGTTGGCCCGACTCGGCCGTCCGGCGGACCCGGCCAGCCTGTGGGCGTACGAGACGGCTGACGGCTTCTGCACCTGGCCGGGGGAGGACGGTTTCTCGGTCACCACGAACGCCCACGTGCTGGACGCCTTCGGTCAGTACGTGAGCCGGTACTCGGACGCGGACGGTCGCTACCACCGGGCGGTCGACCGGCTGAGCGCGGTGCTGACCGGGCGTCAACGCGCGGACGGTGCCTGGCAGGACAGGTGGCACGCCTCGCCGTTCTACGCCACCGCCTGCTGCGTCCTGGCACTTGCCGAGTTCGGGCGGGGCGCGGCTGCCGCCGAGGCGGTGGATCGGGCAGCCGCCTGGGTGCTGGACAGCCAGCGCGCGGACGGCTCGTGGGGGCGGTGGGACGGCACCGCCGAGGAGACCGCGTACGCCCTCCAGGTGCTGTTGACGGTGCCGACGACGGTGCCCCGGGTCGACGCGGCCGTGGCGCGCGGGCACGCCTACCTGCACGAATCCGCCGCGCGGGAGCACCCTCCACTGTGGTACGGCAAGGAGCTGTACTGTCCGACAGTCATCGTTCGCGCAGCGGTGCTCGCCGCCTGCCGACTGGCCGGCATCCGTGCCGCCGGCGTGGACCGATCGGTGGTGGATTGCGGTTACCAGTCAACAAAAACAGCGACTTGAGGGGTTGTGTGGACACTGCTAGCGTACGCAGAGCCTCAGCCCCGGATGCCCCGCTGTGGTGGGACGTCGCCCCCTCTGATCATTCGTTGATGAGCTGAGTCAACGCCCGGCCTGGGACGGTTCAATGCGCTCTCGCGGTACCAGTATCCGCACCAAGGTTGTCGCCCTGCTGCTCTCCCTGGTCGCGCTCTGGATGTTCGCGGCGTGGGTGACCCTGCGTGACGGCTTCAATCTCCTCGGTGTCCAGTTGCTCAACAGCAAGGTCTACACGCCGAGCGAGCCGCTGCTGCAGGAACTCCAGGTGGAGCGGCGGTTGACCCAGGCGTACCTGAGCAATCCCGAGGCCGCGCAGCGGACGGCCCTTGAGGCCGAACACCGCAAGACCACGCAGTTGGCCGGCGCCTTCGCCGACTCGGTGCGCAACTGGCAGGTCGACATGGCCGGCAGCTCCGCACTGGACAACCAGCTCCGTATGACGATCGCCCAGGTCGACACGTTGAAGCAGACGCGTGCCGAGGTGCTCGACCGCAAGATCGATCGGATCGCCGCCGCCGAGGCGTACACCGGCGCGATCGAATCGATCTTCCAGATCTACGACGTGACAGGCAGCCTGGACGACAAGCAGATCGCCGGCGAGGCCGCCGCCCTCATCCAGCTCAACCGGATGAAGGAGCTGGTCTCGCAGGAGGACGCACTGCTCAGCGGCCTCTTCGGCAACGGGCGGATGAGCGGTGCCGAGTACGCCCGCTACGTCGCGCTGGTCGGCGCGGAGCGGTTCGTCGGTGAGGAGACCCGGGTCCGGCTCGCCGACGCCGACCAGCGCCGCTACCAGCAGCTCGTCGAGGGTGAGGCGTTCACCCGACTGCGCGCCGTGCAGGACAGCATCATCCGCGAGGGCCGGCCGTCGACGCAGCTACCGGTCGGCGCCGAGCAGTGGCGCGGCACCGTGGAACCCGCGCTGGCCGAGATCAACGACGTCGTGGTCGACGGCGGTGAGGGCATCGTGGACCGGGCCACCGGCGTCGCCGTGATGGTCGTCGTCCGGCTGGTGCTCGCCACCGGTCTGGGCCTGCTCGCCGTCATCGCCTCCGTCGTCATCTCCATCACCACCGCGCGGAACCTGCTGCGCCAGCTGGAGCGGCTGCGACAGGCCGCCTGGCAGCTCGCCGACGAGCGGCTCCCCCGGGTGGTGGACCGGCTCGGGCGCGGCGAGGAGGTCGACGTGGCCACCGAGGCGCCCCCGCTGGAGTTCGGCACCGACGAGATCGGTCAGGTCGGCAAGGCGTTCAACGCCGTTCAGGAGACCGCCCTGCGCACCGCCGTCGAGCAGGCCGACCTGCGTCGCAACGTCCGCGAGGTCTTCCTGAGCCTGGCCCGACGCACGCAGGCGCTCGTCCACCGTCAGCTCACCCTGCTCGACGCGATGGAACGCCGCGAGCACGACGCGGAGGAGCTGGAGGACCTGTTCCGGGTCGACCACCTCGCCACCCGGATGCGGCGCAACGCGGAAAACCTGATCGTGCTCTCCGGCTCCACCCCTGGTCGGGCCTGGCGGCGCAACGTCCCGATGGTCGACGTGGTGCGCGGCGCCGTGGCCGAGGTGGAGGACTACACCCGGGTCAACGTGCTGCCGCTCGGTCCTGTCTCGCTCGCCGGCCGCGCGGTCGGCGACGTCATCCACCTGCTCGCCGAGCTGATCGAGAACGGCCTGTCGTTCTCCCCGCCCCACACGACGGTCGAGGTCCGCGGTCAACTGGTCTCCAACGGCTTCGCCATCGAGATCGAGGACCGTGGCCTCGGCATGAGTGAGGAGGACCTGGCCGCGGCGAACCACCGGATCGTCGACCAGTCCGAGCTGAACCTCGCCAACGCCGCCCGCCTCGGGCTCTACGTGGTGAGCCGGCTGACCGAACGGCACGGCGTGCGGGTACGGCTCAAGGAGTCCGCGTACGGCGGCACCACCGCTGTCGTGCTGATCCCGCTGGAGCTGGTCACCGAGGCCGACGCCTCCCCGGAGGACTCCGGCTCGTTCCGGACCGGCTCGGCCATCCCGATGCCGCCGGCACCCGCCACGGACACCGGCCGTACGACCCCCCTCGCACCGGTCGCGCTCGCCGCACCGACGACCACCACGTCGGAGGTGGCGGTGACCTCGGCGGCGCCGAATCCAGCCGACGCCACCGCGCCGACGACGGACGGGGAGACCGAGGCGGAAACCGTTCTCCCCACCCGACAGCGGACCACCCCGGCAACCAGCGCCCCCGACCTGCCCACCCGCGCCCGGCGCGGGCCCGCTCAGCCAGCCTTGGAAGCCCCGACAGTGCCCACCGGGCTGCCCGCTGTCGACACCACCCGCCCGGAGACCCCCGGCGAAGAGGCGGCCCCGGCCGGCGACGGTGGGCCGGCGCCCGCCAGCGCCGATGCGGAGCGGACCGACTCCGGCCTGCCCGTCCGGGTCCGACAGGCGAACATCGTTCCCGAGTTGCGAGACGACCCGGCGGTGTCCGAAACCGACGACGAGGATGTGGTGCGCCCACCGGAGCAGGTTCGCCGGATGATGAGCTCCTACCAGACCGGCACCAGGCGTGGGCGGACCGACGCGGCGCGGCTGCTCGGCGGCGCCTCCGGCGCACCGGTGACGACGACGCCGTCCGAGCCGGCCGACGAGGATCCACAAGCGACCTGACCGAGCACCGACGACGCGCGGTGTGACGGTCGAGCCCCAGACGAACAACGGCGCACAGCCGGGCGAGAAGAGGACGACGAAGTGACCCAGAAGACGGCTTCGAGCGCCGACCTGACGTGGTTGCTGGATGACCTGGTGGGCCGGGTGAAGCAGGCCGAACACGCGGTCGCGCTCTCCACCGACGGCCTCCTGATGGCCTCCTCGCAGGGGTTGAGCCGGGACGACGGCGAGCACCTCGCTGCGATGGCGGCTGGCATCCAGAGCCTCGCGCGGGGCGCCGGCAAGCGTTTCGGTGGCGGGCAGGTGCAGCAGACCATCATCGAGATGCAGTCGTCGTTCCTGTTCGTCACCGCGGCGGGCCGCAACGCCTGCCTGGCGGTACTGGCCAGCGAGGACGCCGACGTCGGCCTGATCGCCTACGAGATGGCGATGCTGGTCACCCGGGTCGGCAAGTACGTCGCATCACCGTCGCGCGGCACTGATCAGCAGGTCGGCGAGAGGTAGCGGCGATGACGGTCCAGGGGGAGTCCGCAGACCATCAGTGGGTGGATGACCACGCGGGCCCGGTGGTGCGTCCGTACGCGGTGACGCGTGGTCGGGCCCGCCCGGTCACCGGCACGTTCGACCTGATCTCCCTGGTCACGGCGACCCGAGCCGAGGTCACGCCCGAGGTCGGTCTCGGTCCCGAGCACTTGGCGATCGTCGGGCTGTGCCAACGCATACAGTCCGTCGCCGAGATCGCCGCCCATCTCGACCTGCCGGTGGGCACCATCAGGGTGCTCCTCGGCGATCTGGCGGCCCGCAGCCTGGTGCAGGTCCGCGAGCCGCAGACCACGGCCGGTCTTCCCGACAACAGCATCTTCGAGGCGGTAATCAATGGACTACGGGCACTCTGACCGGCCGGCGGGAGCGACGCCACTGCCCACCGCGATCAAGATCCTGGTCGCGGGCGGCTTCGGCGTGGGCAAGACGACGATGGTCGGCGCGGTCAGCGAAACCCGGCCGTTGCGCACCGAGGAGGTGCTGACGGAGTCGGGGGTCGGCATCGACGACCTGTCCGGGGTGGAGAGCAAGACCACCACCACCGTGGCCATGGACTTCGGCCGGATCACCATCAGCGATGACCTGGTGCTGTACCTGTTCGGTACGCCGGGGCAGGACCGGTTCTGGTTCGTC
Source organism: Micromonospora sp. NPDC047753 (assembly GCF_040642735.1). Taxonomy (NCBI): domain Bacteria; kingdom Bacillati; phylum Actinomycetota; class Actinomycetes; order Micromonosporales; family Micromonosporaceae; genus Micromonospora; species Micromonospora sp. NPDC047753. The sequence goes on from NZ_JBEYSL010000175.1 coordinate 8,475, forward strand.
TGGGACGAGTTGGCGTTGGGGGCGATCGGCGCGGTGGTGCTGGCCGACACCCGCCGGCTCGCCGACTGCTTCCCCTCGATCGACTACTTCGAGGGTCGGGGCACGCCCTTCGTGGTGGCGGTGAACTGCTTCCAGGACGCCCGGAAGTACCGGCTCGACGAGGTGCAGGCCGCGCTGAACCTGGACCCGGGTGTGCCGGTGCTGCTCTGCGACGCCCGGCAGCGTGAGTCCAGCAAGGAGGTGCTCGTCACGCTGATGGAGCACGCCATGAAGACCCGCGAGGCCCGCCGCCGCGCCGCCAGCGGAGACTGACCGGAATTTTTCGGGGGAGGGTGTCCGGAACGCTCCCGGCCGATCGTCATGCTGGCGACACCCCGAGAAACCAAGGGAGCGATCAGATGAAGTACATGATGTTCGTTTGCAGCGACACCGAGCCGGACACCGACCCCACCGAGCTTCCCGACATCGACAAGTGGGTGGCGGAGAACGACTCTCGTGGCCGCCGCCTGACCGGCAACGTACTGGGGCCGACCAGCGCGGCCACCACCGTCCGCGTTCGCGACGGCGAGCTGCTCGTCTCCGAAGGGCCGTTCGCGGAGACCGCCGAGGTGATCGTGGGCTTCGACCTGCTCGACTGCGCCGACCTGGACGAGGCGATCGAGGTGGCCCGCACCCACCCGATGGCACGTGAGGGGCGACTGGAACTGCGTCCGTTCGCGGACCTGTCCGACTGACGAGGTTGTCCACCCCGCCGCGCCGGCCGGTGCGCAACCCGGCACCGTCCGACGCGGCGGCGGAGGCCGTCGCGGTCGCCGGCGTCGAGGCGTACCCCCGGATCGTCGCGACCCTCATCCGGGTCACCGGGGACTGGGCGTTGGCCGAGGACTGCGCCCAGGAGTCGTTGACCGTCGCGCTGGAACGTTGGCCCACCGACGGTGTGCCGGGCAACCCGGGCGGCTGGCTCATGACCGTGGCGCGCAACCGGGCGATCGACGTGCTGCGCCGGGCCACAGTGGAGCGGCGCAAGCTGCACGACCTGGCGTTGCTCACGCCCGATGACGCGCAGCCCGAGCCCGAGGTGGGGCAGGACGTGGTGGACGACCGGTTGCGTCTCATCTTCACCTGCTGCCATCCGGCGCTCGCGATCGAGGCCCGGGTGGCGTTGACGCTGCGGACGGTCTGCGGCGTGCCCACCGCTGACATCGCCCGCCTGCTGCTGGTCAGCGAGTCGACGATGACCCGCCGGTTGACCCGGGCGCGCACCCGCATCGCCCAGGCCGGCATTCCGTACCGGGTGCCGAGCGGGCCGGCGCTGACCGAGCGGCTGCCCGGCGTCCTCGCCGTGCTGTACCTGCTGTTCACCAGGGGTTACGTCGCCGACGGCGAACCGGCCTTCGCCGACGAGGCGGTCCGGCTGGCCCGGCTGCTCGACCAGCTGATGCCACACCAGTCCGAGGTCGCCGCGCTGCTGGCGCTGCTGCTGTTCCAACACTCCCGTCGGGACGCCCGCCGCGACGCCGCCGGCAACCTGCTCACCCTGCAACGGCAGGACCGCGACCGGTGGGACCGCGCCGCCATCGCCGAGGGCCTGACCGCCCTCGATCGGGTACGCCAGGACGGGCCGTACGCGTGGCAGGCCCGGATCGCCGCCAGCCACGCCACCGCCGCCTCGGCCGACGAGACCGACTGGCAGACGATCGCGCGGGCCTACGACGCGCTCGCCGACCTGCGCCCCTCACCGGTGATCGCGCTCAACCGCGCGGTAGCGCACGGCTACGCGTACGGGCCGGTCGCCGGGTTGGTAGTCCTCGACGCGGCCCGCGCCGGGGGCGGGCTGGACGACCATCCGCTCGCCGCGGCGGTGCAGGCCGATCTGGTGGCCCGGCAGGGCGACCGCAGACGCGCGGCAGGACTGTTCCGGGAGGCGGCGGCAGCGGTGGGCTCGACCGCCGAGCGCCGTGCGCTGCTGGACCGGGCCGACGAACTCGACCGGTAGCGGAGCGGCCGCACGGCACCAGGAGCGGTACGTCGGTCATCTGAACCGGCACCGCCTCGCCGATCATGGAGTTGTGGTGGGCGACAAAGCCCCCGTGAACCGCCAAACCAGGCACCACCACTCCATGATCGACGGACCGGGTCTGTCCCCGCTCCGCGATCTTGCATTTTCTGTCCCGACACAAGGGACAGAACCGCTCATGTCGACGACCGAAACTGCAAGATCGGCGCGATCTGTCGCTCGACACACGACCGCGGGGAGGGTCAGCAGCGCTTGGCCATTGCCACGAACCTGGTCCAGGCCGTCCTGTCGAAGGCGAGCGCCGGACCTGCCGGGTCCTTCGAGTCGCGTACGACGAGGAGGCCCGCGCTGTCGCGCTGCGGCTGCGCTGAGCAGTCACCCCTGTCGGCGCAGGCGGCGATCGATATGGTGGCCACATGGCACTGCCGTTCGTGGTTACTCTGCGCGGTTACGACATGCGTCAGGTCGAGAGTCTCTTCGCCGAGGTCGATGAGGCTGTGGCCTCTGACAGTGCAGTGTTGCGGGCTGCCGCGCGGGACGCGCTTCGGGCGACCACCCTGCGACGGCGGTTACGGGGTTACGCGTGCCGCGCCGTGGATGACGCGGTAGCCGAGCGACTACGGACGCTCTGACAGCATCCCTCGCCTGGAACGGTGAAGGCCGCCCCCGCCGGAGCGGGAGCGGCCTTCACCAGCCGTACGACGTCAGTTGGCGATCATGCGGCGCAGCACGTACTGCAGGATGCCGCCGTGCCGGTAGTAGTCCGCCTCACCGGGGGTGTCGATCCGCACCACGGCGTCGAACTCCACGCCGGTGTCGGTGCTGACCTGCACGGTGCGCGGGGTATCACCGTCGTTCAGGGCGGTCACCCCGGTGATGGTGAACGTCTCGGTGCCGGTCAGGCCGAGCGACTCGGCGGTGACGTCCACCGGGAACTGGAGCGGCAGTACGCCCATCCCGATCAGGTTGGAGCGGTGGATCCGCTCGTACGACTCGGCGATGACCGCCCGGACGCCCAGCAGCATCGTGCCCTTGGCCGCCCAGTCCCGCGACGAGCCCGAGCCGTACTCCTTGCCGGCCAGGATGACCAGCGGGATGCCAGCCTCCTGGTAGGCCATCGAGGCGTCGTAGATCGAGGTCTGCTCGCCGGTGAGGTGGTTGACGGTGAAGCCACCCTCCACCCCGGGCACCAGCTGGTTGCGCAGCCGGATGTTGGCGAAGGTGCCCCGGATCATCACCTCGTGGTTGCCCCGGCGGGAACCGTACGAGTTGAACTCGTGGCGCGGCACGCCGTGCTCGGCCAGGTACGTGCCGGCCGGGGAGTCCGCCTTGATCGCGCCGGCCGGCGAGATGTGGTCGGTGGTCACCGAGTCACCCAGCTTGGCCAGCACCCGTGCGGCGGAGATGTCGACGACCGGGCTCGGCTCCTGCTGCATGCCCTCGAAGTACGGGGGCTTACGCACGTAGGTGGAGTCGTTCTCCCAGGCGAAGGTGTCGCCGGTCGGGGTCGGCAGCGACTGCCACCGCTCGTCGCCGGCGAAGACATCGGCGTACGCGGCGCTGAAACCGGTGGCGCCGATCGCCTGGGCGATGACGTCCTGGATCTCGGCGCTGTTCGGCCAGATCTCGCGCAGGTAGACCGGGTTGCCCTCGGAGTCCTCACCGATCGGCTCGTTGGCCAGGTCGATGTCCATGGTGCCGGCCAGGGCGTAGGCGACCACCAGCGGCGGCGACGCCAGGTAGTTCATCTTGACGTCCGGGTTGATCCGGCCCTCGAAGTTCCGGTTGCCCGAGATATGTCGGGTTCGGCGGGGTCGAGCACCGCCACCAGTGACCATCGCGCCGATGAAGCGCCTACGATGGTTCGAGACTGTCTAGGGGAGCGTTGAT
>NZ_JBEYSL010000176.1:0-12303 GCF_040642735.1 Micromonospora sp. NPDC047753
GAAGGATCTGGCCCAGCGGTGCGGGCTCAACGCGCTGGCCGCTGTCGACTCGCTGGTCGGCCTGGAGAACGTGGTCAAGGTGGTCAAGGTGACCGGGTTCGTGGCCTCCGCGCCCGGCTTCACCGGTCAGCCCGCCGTGATCAACGGTGCCTCGGATCTGTTCGGCACCGTCTTCGGGGAGGCCGGCCGGCACGCGCGCAGCGCGGTGGGCGTGGCCGAGTTGCCCCTGGACGCCCCGGTGGAGATCGAGCTGATCGTCGAGGTCGCCTGACGCGTCCCCATCGCCCCCCGATCTTGCACTTTCTGCCCGGACGAAAGCCCTGAACGGGGATGAATCAGGGGCCGCAAGTGCAAGATCGTGGGGTGTGGCGAGCGGGGTCGTACGATCGCAGCCATGAGCGGGCACGTGACGGGGGCGGTGGCGGCGCTTGCCGACGAGTTGCCCCGCTGGGTTTCACTGCTGCGTGCGCCGAACCCGGGGCCGATGACCCTCGACGGCACCAACACCTGGGTGCTGCGCGCCCCGGCGGCCGAGTCCGGCATCGTGGTCGACCCGGGGCCGGCGGACGAGGGGCACCTGAGCCGGATCGCCGAGCACGGCCCGGTCGGGCTGATCCTGATCACCCACGGCCACCCCGACCACACCGAGGGCGCGGCCCGGCTGAGTGAGCTGCTCGGCGGCGTGCACGTGCTCGCCGCCGACCCGGCGCACACCATCGGTGGTGAGCCGCTGACCGAGCCGGGCGAGCACTTCGGTGGCTTCGGTCTGCACGTCAGGCTGCTGCAGACGCCAGGGCACACCGCCGACTCGGTCTGCTTCCTGGTCGAGCACGGCGACGAGCGGGTGGTGCTCACCGGTGACACCATCCTCGGCCGGGGCACCACCGTGGTCGCCCATCCCGACGGTCACCTCGGTGACTATCTGAGCAGTCTGGAGCTGCTGTCCGCGTACCGGGGAATCCCGGCGCTGCCGGGACACGGCCCGGCGCTGGCCGACTGCGCCGCCGCCGCCGACTTCTACCTCGCGCACCGCCGGGCCCGGCTCGACCAGGTCCGGGCGGCGGTCGCCGCCGGTGCCCGGACCCCCGCCGACGTGGTGGCGACGGTCTACGCGGACGTGGACCGCTCACTCTGGTGGGCGGCCGAATGGTCGGTCCGGGCCCAGTTGGAGTATCTGGGCGTCGACACCGGGGAATCCGCGCCCGGGGTCAGTGGGTTGGAGCACATGTGACCTGCCCCGTGTGTGGAACCGTTGCCGTTCCCGGCGCGCGGTTCTGCCACAACTGTGGCGCCGCGCTGCCGGCCGCCGCCACGTTGCCGGCGGCCGAGCGCCGGGTGGTGACAGTGCTCTTCGGCGACCTCTCCGAGTTCACCTCCTGGTCGGAGGATCTCGACCCGGAACGCGTCGGCGCCGTCACCGACCGGGTGCTCGCCGCCCTCGCCGGTGCCGTGAAGACGTTCGGCGGGCACGTCGACAAGCTGACCGGTGACGGCATCATGGCGGTCTTCGGTGCCCCGGTGGCGCACGAGGACGACGCCGAACGCGCCGTCCGGGCCGCTCTGAGCATGCAACGGGCCGTCCGCCGGGTGCTCGACGACGAGCGGGGCGGCGGCGCTCCGCTCGGGCTGCGGGTCGGGTTGAACACCGGCGACGTCATCGCGGGCATCCAGGCCGCCATCGAGTACACGGTCATCGGCGACACTGTGAACACAGCGGCCCGGCTCGCCGACGCCGCCGCCGTCGGGGCCGTCTACGCCGGTGGACGCACCGCTGCGGCCACCAGGCACGTCTCCTCCTGGCGGGCGCTGCGTCCGCTGCGGCTCAAGGGCAAGCGTGAGCCCGTCGAGGCGTACGAGCTGCTGGGTCTGCTGGACGCGCCGGGCACCCGCTCGGGGCTCGGCGACGAGGCGCCGTACGTCGGCCGGGAGACGGAGATCGGCCGGGTCGCCGGCCGGCTCGCCGAGGTGATCGACCAGGGCGACCCGCGGGTGCTGTTGATGACCGCCGAGGCAGGCATCGGCAAGTCCCGGTTCGCCGCCGAGGTGGAACGCCTCGCCGCCGGCTACGACGTCGGTGCCGGTCGGTACGCGGCGCACACCGGGGCCCGGGTGCTCTCGGTGCGCTGTGCCGCGTTCGGGGAGCGGCGACGGCTCGCGCCCCTGGCCGATCTGGTGCGGGCCGCCGTCGGTCTGCCCAGCGACGCGTCCACCGCGTTGACCCGCCCGGCGGTCGAGGAGCGGCTGCGCCGGCTCGGGCAGCGGCTCGCCCGCTCCGGCGCGGAGACACCACCGATCGCCACGGAGCAGCTGCTGGCCCTGCTCGGCTACGCCGAACTCCCGGCGCACACCGGCGGCGACAGCGGCGAGTGGGGCGGCTCGGGCACTCCGGCCGCAGACGCCGAGGTGGTGCCGAACGCGGTCGCCGACCTGCTCAGTGGGCTCGCCTCGGAGGCGCCGCTGGTGATCGTGGTGGACGACCTGCACGATGCCACCGCCGAGACGATCAGTGCCCTTGGGTTGACCCTGTCCAAGCTCACCGGCCCGGTGCTGGTGCTGCTGCTCGGCCGCCCCGAGTTGGTGCGTACCGCTGGGGCGCTGACCCGGGTCGCGGACGCCGAGGTGCACTCGCTGCCGCCGCTGCGCGGTGCCGACGCGGCCCGGCTGCTCACGACTTACCTCGGCGGCGGCAAGCTGCCGCAGGCCGACACCGACCGGTTGCTCGCCACCGCGCAGGGCAATCCGTTCTACCTGGCTGAGCTGGTCACTCTGCTTATCGAACGGGGCGCGCTGACCACGGAATCTGTCCGGGCCGCCGCTGATCGGCCAGGCTCCGGCGATCGGGACCAGAGCGGGGCGAACGGCTGGCGGTTGGTGCCGGGGTCGCTGGGCAGCCGGCTGCTCTCCCGGGACCTCGCCGCCGTGCTCGCGGCCCGGATCGACGCGTTGCCGCCGGACGCCCGGTCGGTGCTGCGCGACGCGGCGGTCACCGGTGACACGGTGCCGACCGGCGCGCTGGAGGCGATGCGGGAGCTGCGCGGTGGCCGCGACGGCAGACCGTCGGCCGTGGTCGCCGTCGAGCTCGACCGGGCGGTCGAGGAGTTGCTGCAACGCCGCATGCTGCACCGTTCTCGTACCGGCTACTCGTTCGCGACGCCCCTCATGCGGGAGGCCGCGTACGCCGGGGTGAGCAAGGCCGAGTTGGCCGAGCGGCACGCCGCGCTGGCCCGGTGGGCGGCACCGGCGGACGAGGCCACCGTCAGCACTGTCGGCGGGTTCACCGACGAGGCCCGGGACGACTTCGTGGCGATGCACGTCGAGCGGGCCGCCACGCTCGCCGACGCGGTGAAGCTGCGCCCGGACGCGCCGGCCCGTGCGGTGGTTCCGCTCGGCGTGGCCGCGCTCGGACGCGCCGCCCGCCGGTCGATCTCCGCCGGTGAGCCGGCCATGGCCGTCGAGTACGCCGAGCGCGCCACCGAACTGGCCCGCGACGGGGTGCCGGCAGCCGACCGGGTGGTGCACGCGCGGGCGTTGCTCCAGGTCGGCCGGGTCTCCGACGCGTTGGCGTACGCCGAGAAGATCGCCGCGAACGCGGGGGACGAGGTCACCCGGGTCAGTGCTCTCCTGCTGGCGGGGCAGGCCCAGGAGACCCTCGGCGATCAGGGCCGGGCGGTGACCGCCTGGCAGGAGGCGTTGCAGGTGGCCACCGAGGGTCGACTGCCCACGCAGCGTGCCACGGCGATGCGCCGGCTCGGCATGGCCGACTTCGTGGCGGGGCGGCTGAGTCAGGCGAGCAGCCGGTTGGCGGCCGCGTACCAGGTCAGCCTCGGTGCGCAGGACCGACGCGGGCAGGCGTGGTCCCTGCAGAACCTGGCCTGGGTGACCACCACCCGGGGTGACTTCGCCGGGACCGACGCGGTGCTCGGCCGGGCCGCCCGACTCTTCGCCGAGCTGAAGGACCCGTACGGGCGGGCCTGGCTGCGCGGCACCACGGCGTTCGCCCGGCTGCTCGCCGGCCGGCTGCGCGAGGCGTGTCGGATGGCGCAGGTGTTCCTGCCGTTCGGCGAGCGGGTCGGTGAGGCGTGGGCCGTGGGCACGTTGCGGGCGGTGGCGGCGTTCGCCACTGCCGAGCTGGGGGACCTGGCCGAGGCGGACCGGGAGGCCCGGCGGGCGTACCGGGAGTTCGCCGCCGCGTCCGACGACTGGGGGCGCGGGTTCGCCCTGGTGGTCCGGGCGGTGGTGGCGCGCGGCCTGGGCGAGCCGGAGCACGCTGCGGACCTGCTCACCGACGCCCTGGCGTACGCGGAGCGCACCTCGCATCCGCTGCTCACCGGAATGGCCGGCACGCTGCGCGGCTTCGTCGCGTTGGACATGGGCGACTGCGAGACGGCCGAGCGGGTGGCCCGCGCGGTGCTGACCGCCGTGGAGCCGCACAACCCGCAGGCCCCGGCGCAGGTGGCACCCCGGGTGTTGCTGGCGACGGCCCGTCTCGCCGCCGGCGACCCGGCGACAGCGGTCGGGCTGCTCGCCCCGGTGGCCACTGCCGCCGCGAACGCACCCTCGCTGCTGTTCTCCCGCCGTCAGACGATGGCTCAGTACGCTGCGGCGCTGCTCGCTCACGGTCAGCGGGAGCAGGCGTTGGACTGGGCTCGTCGGGCGGTCACCGCGCCGGCCGAGGACGTGCGTAGCCAGGTGATCGCGGCGAGTGTGCTGGCCGAGGCGTTGGCTGCCTGTGGTCATCCGGCGGAGGCGCTGTCCTGCGCGCAGGAGGCCGTTCGCCTGGCGTACGCCACCGAGCAGCGCAGCGAACGAGCCGCAGCCGACGCCCTGCAAGCCCGCCTGTCCGCCCTGGTCTGACCCCCCGCCCACCGCTGTTGATCAAGAGGTTTCGGTCAGATTCCGGCCCGCCGGTGACCGAAAGCTCTTGATCAACGCGACCCCGGGGGGTGCCGGTTCTGCCGGTTCTGGGGATGTGGTGGTCGGGGGGAGCGGCTAGCGTGTCACCACCGCGTACGGGTCCACAGTGGTGACCCTCGCCGTGCCTGGGGAGGCCCTTCATGAAGCTGCCGCGATCCATCGCGGGCTGGACCATCGCGGTCTTCGGCGTGTTGGCGCTGGTGATGGGCGCGGTCGGGCTGCTCTGGCCGGAGGCGCAACTGCGCATGCTCGGGTTCGAGGTGCCGGCGACGCGGGCCGTCGGTGATCACACCGGGACGTTCCTGCTGGCGTCCTCGATGGCGGCCTTCAACATGGGCGTCTACTACCTGCTCGCCACGGTGACCGAGTGGCGGGCGTTCTACCGGTTCACGGTGGTCTTCCGGCTGGTCACGTTCACCGTGTTCACCATCGCGGTGCTGGCCGACATAGCTCCCGACCGGTTCTTCGGGGTGGCGGCATGGGAAGGGCTGGGCGCCGTGGCCACCGCCGTCGGTCTGCGTCTGGACGCCCGGCGGGGAACCCCGGCCGGCGATGTCGGATCGTCCGAGGGTGCCGGGACGACTGCGGTCGCCGAGGAGGGTACCGGTCCCGCCGGTGCGGCTCCGGCGGACGCGGTGCGCTGAGCCATCGGTCGGGTTGGGTATTTTCGAGCGGTGACCGACACCCCGACCGGCGGCGTGCCAGTGCCGATCGTGCCCGGCCTGACTGATTTGCGGGTCTTTGCCCGGGGCGGGTACGCGACCGTCTACCGGGCCACCCAGATCTCCGTGGGTCGCGAGGTCGCCGTCAAAGTGGAGAACCGGACGCTGGACAGCGAGCGCGATCAGGCCCGCTTCCTGCGCGAGGCGCGGGCGGCCGGTCGGATGTCGTCCCACCCGCACGTGGTGGACCTCTTCGACGTGGGGGTCACAGTCGATCAGCACCCCTACCTGATCATGGAGCTCTGCGACGGCTCGTACGCCGAACGGATGCGCACCTCACCGCTCGGCCCGGTGGAGGCCCGCGACCTCGGCATCAAGATCGCGGACGCGCTGGCCCACTCGCACGCCGCCGGGGTGCTGCACCGGGACGTGAAACCGGCGAACATCCTCCACTCGCACTTCAACTCGGCGGTGCTCGCCGACTTCGGGCTCGCCGTCCTCGCCGAGCACCGCGACGCCTCGGTCACCCTGGAGGTGCTCACCCCGGCGTACGCGCCGCCGGAGATGTTCAGCCACAGCCCGCCGTCTCCGGCCGTCGACGTGTACGCGCTCTGCGCCACCCTCTACGCGGTGATGCACGGCCGGCCGCCGCGCTGGCAGTCCGAGCGCAACCCGAGCCTGGTCACCGTGCTGGAGATGTTCAACCAGCCGCTCCCCTCGCTGCCCGGGGTGCCGGACGAGCTGATCGACGTGCTGCGCGTCGGCATGGCCAACGATCCGGGCGAGCGTCCCTCCGCCCTGGAGTTGCACGACCTCCTCAACAACCTCCCACTCGGCTCGCCTGCGGCACCCGTCAGCGGCGCTCCGGTCAGCGGTGCCGCGACGCTCTCCGGCCCGTACGCGGCCAGCCAGCCGGTGCCCCGATCGTCGATCGAGGACACTCAGCGAGCGGACCCCACCGGTCGGCGTTGGCGGCGCTGGCTCTTCGGTGGTGCCGGGGTGCTCGCGCTCGCCGCCTCCGCGACCGCCGGTGCCTGGATCGCCGACCGGGCACCGCCACCCACCCCGTACCCGTCGGCCACCCAGATCGCCGCACCGGCGACCGGGCCGCTGCCCGGCTGCTCCACCGGCACCGGTGCACCCACCGCCCTGCCCGAGGGTGCCCGGTGTCTGCCCGAGCTGGAGTGCTTCGGCCCGATGCGGATCCGCGGCAGCCGCGCCGAGGCGGCTCGGCTGTCCTGCGCCGGCCGACACACCTGGGAGACGTACGCCGAGGGCATCCTGCCGGTGTCGCTGGTTGGCGCCGACTACGACGAGGTGACCGCCGCCGAGCCGGTGCGGCAGGTGTGCAGCGCCAAGACGTTCCGGTTGACCACCGGGATCGGCGAGGCGACCGGCTGGCACCTGGAGGTGCTACCGCCGATCGACGGCAGCATCGACCGGACCTACCGGTGTCTGGCGGGGCGCGGCGTGGACGCGCTCACCGCGCCCACGCTCACCGGCCGCTGAACCCGTCCGACCCGCGTCGGCGGTCACGCACCGCACGCAACGCGTCCCTGGGGTCGAGGGCATCGAGGGTGTCCGCGTCGATCCCGTACGGCATCAGCTCGGGAGGCCCGATGGCTGCCGACCGGTCCGCCGGCTCCGGGTCGTCGACCTGACGGGCGGCCGAGACCGCGACCCCGGCGACCATGGTCATTAGCACGCAGAGCAGCGCGAGAACCACGCCGAGGAGGTCCTGTCGGCGCCACACGACCAGCATGACCAGCGGCGCAAGGGCTCCCAGCGCCGCGAGCACCGCCACCGTGCGCGCATCGGGTCTGGACAATCGGCTCACGTGTCCAGCATGTCGCGACCTGGCCGGCTGTCAACCGCAGAGCCGACCGCCGCGCGGATCGACGTCGATCCGAGCCGTCCACTAGACAGCGTCCACCGCGCGCACACGGATTGGACAAGAACCGCTACTCTCGGTGTTCCGCAGGCCCTTCCGGTAGCGAGGTCGCCCATGAACTCAGGCAGTTCGCAGTCCCGGCTCCGCTCGATCGCGTCGACGCTGGCGGTCGCTCTCACCCTCGTGCTCGCCGCCGCGGCCGGTTGCGACAGCCGGAAGGAGCCGGACCTGCCCTCCGTACAGGAAAAGATGCGCGAGACGCACATCTACGGTCAGTCGAAACTGCGGATCGGTGTCGCCACCAACGAGCCGCTGATGGGTGAGTTGCGAAACGGCCAGCACGTCGGGTTCGACGTCGAGATCGCCCGGTACATCGCGGCCTCCCTCGGCTACGAGGGGGACCAGCGGCTGGAGTTCGTCTCGGTCGCGACCGAGGACCGCATCCCGTCGCTGCAAGGTGGCACCGTCGACCTGGTGGTGTCCAGCTTCTCCATGACGGAGGACCGTAAGCAGCTGGTCAGCTTCGCCGGGCCGTACTTCGTCACCACGCAGGAGGTGATGGTGCCGATTCGACTCAAGGACAGGATCCGCACCATCGAGGACCTGCGCGACCCGGCGTACAAGGTCTGCACCAGCGGCGGCTCCACCACGGAGGCCGAGTTGGAGAAGCACCAGGTCAAGACATTCGTGGTCAAGGACGTCGGCGACTGCGTCGACGGTATCCGGAAGGGGCGGTACGACGCGGTCAGCTCCGACGAGTCGATCCTCGCCGGTTTCCTGGCCAGCTTCCCGAAGGAGTTCGAGCTCGTGGACATGCCGTTCGGCACCAGCGAGTTGCTGGGCATCGGCGTGCCGATCGGTGATCCCGCACTGCGCGACCTGGTCGCGTTCTTCCTGCAGAAGAGCTACGTACAGGGCCGCGATGGAGATGCCAGCCCCTGGCAGACCGCGTACAACCGGACCCTGGGCCCCTGGCTGAAGGCCGAGAAGCGCCAGCCGCAGCCGCTGGAGGTGCCGAAGCTGGTCGACTTCGACGACAAGGCCCCCGCGAAGTGAGCGCGGCGCCGACCGCCACCGGCGGCGACGGACCGGTCCCGCCGCCCCGCACGTCAGTGCCCGGCGGCGACGCGTCAGCGATCGACGGTACGGCCGCAGCGCCGCCGGCCGTCGATCGTCCGGTCGGCGCGGAAGGTGACGTTGCCTGGCCGGCCGCGGTGCCGGTCGCCGAACCGGCCGAGCCGGTCGTCGCCGCGGTTGAGCCGGGGCGGGTCCGCTGGGATCCGGCGGAGCGGCGTGCCCGCGCCAGCCAGTCGTTCTGGACGGCGGTGGTGGGCGTGCCGGCGATCTTCTCGGTGCTCCGCCTCGGCGTGGAGGCCGGCGGGGAGCTCCAGACCACGCTGCTGCTGGTGGCCAACGTCGGGCCGGTGAACCTGCTCGCCGGTTTCCTGACCACGGCGGCGCGGCTGCTCTCCACCGGGCTGGTCGCCGTCTTCGCGCTCGGCGCGGTACTGGCCGTCAGCGCGGACCGGCTTCCGCCGGGCACCCGTCGCCGCCCGCTCTTCGCCCGCTGGGCCGACATCACTCCGGCCTGGGTGGTGCTGGCCAGCTTCCTGCTCGCGCTGATCACCTGGCCGTTGCTCTATCTGCCGTTGCTGCTGCCGGCGTTCGTGGCCGCGTTCCAACTGAGCCCGGCGCGGCTGCACGAGCGGGTCGCGCCTCGGTTGCTGCTGATCGGCGCGCTGCTCGCCGGGTACGGCTGGCTGATGCTGCCCACGATGCGCGACGCGATGCGGCAGGGCGACGAGTGGCTGGTGCTGGCGCTCATCGTGGTGCCCCCGCTGCTCGCGCTCTTCGTCGCGGGGCCGCTGCCGGGCCTGGTGATCCGGCCGCTGGCGTCGGTGACCGAGGTGGCGGTGCTCGCCACCCTGGTCTGGGCTGCGGTGCCGGTGATCACCACGCCGGTGTTGCCGCTGACCGTCACCACGGTGGGCGCGGAGAGTGGGCCCACCGAGGACGTTCGCGGGCACGTGGTCACCACCGACGACGTCAACATGGTGATCCTTCAGGAACGGGGCGGTGTCCGGTACGTTCCGGTCGGTCTGGTCCGCGCCCAGGTGCTCTGCCCGAGCGAGGAGGAGCTGCCCCGCCACCAACTGCGCATTCACGACTTCCACGTCGAGGATTCGCTGTTGGAGGGCATGGGTCGGCGGGTCCGCCCAGTCCACCGCATAGACGCCGCCTGCCGCACCCCAGCCTGACCCCAGCCCCGCCCTGCCCCTCCCCGGCGCAGCGATCTTGCACTTACTGTCCCGACATAGCGGGCATTCCGCGCGTAGCGGCAACCGAAAGTGCAAGATCGGCGCGAGCGGGGCGCAGCCACGGCAGCTCAGCGCCGTCAGTACGACTTGTCCTGGCCGAGGACGTGTTGGGCCACGAAGTTGAGGATCATCTCGCGGCTGACCGGGGCGATCCGGCCGGCCCGGACCGCGCCGAGCAGAGTCGCCACCCCGTACTCGGTGGTCATTCCGGCCCCGCCGAGCACCTGTACGGCGGTGTCCACGGCGAGCGCGGCGGCCTCCCCGGCCGCGTACTTGGCCATGTTGCCGGCCACCCCGGCCTCCAGGTCGCGGCCGGCGTCGTAGAGGGTGGCCGCCTTCTGGATCATGAGGCGGGCCAGCTCCACCTGCACAGCCGCGTGGGCCAGCGGATGCGACACCCCCTGGTGCGAGCCGATGCTCCGACCACCCCAGACCTTGCGGGTGGCGGTGTACTCACTGGCCCGCTCGATGGCGTACCGACCGGTGCCGGCACCCATCGCGGCCACCGTGATCCGCTCCGGGTTGAGCCCGGCGAAGAGCGCCGGCAGCCCGGCGTCCAACGACTCACCGAGCAGCGCGTCGGCGGGCACCCGCACGTCGTCCAGGTAGAGCAGGAACTGGTTCTCCGGAGACACGATCTCCATGTCCAACGTGGACCGCGTCAGCCCGGCCGCGTCGGTCGGCACCAGGAACAGCGCCGGCTTCAACTTGCCGGTGGAGGAATCCTCGGTGCGGGCCACCACCAGCACGTGACCGGCCTCGTCGACTCCGGAGATGTAGCACTTGCGGCCGTTGAGCAGCCAACCGTCGCCGTCACGGCGAGCCACAGTGCCGAGCCGGTGGAAATTGGAACCGGCCTCCGGCTCGGTGATCGCGAAAACGATCTTCTGGGAGCCGTCGGCGAGGCCCGGCAGGTGCCGCTTGCGCTGCTCCTCGGTGCCGTGCCGAGTGAGCACCGTCGCCGCGATGGCGGGGGAGACCACCAGCAGCAGCAGCGGGCAACCCGCAGCCGCCAACTCCTCGCAGACGATGGCCAGCTCGGTGATGCCGCCGCCTCCGCCGCCGTACTCGGTGGGGATGTTGACCCCCAGGTAGCCGAGCCGTCCGGCCTCCGCCCAGAGTTCGGTGGTGTGTTCGCCGGCCCTCGCCTTCTCGACGAAGTAGGAGTGGCCGTACCGGCGGCCGAGCGCCCGCACGGCGTCGCGCAACTGGTCCTGCTCGGGGGTGAGGTCGAAGGTCATCGGGGGTCCTTTTCGTCGACAACGGCCAACACGGCGCCCGTCTGCACCTGACCGCCGGTTGGCACCGGCAACTCGGCGACAACGCCGTCGATCGGGGCGAGCACGGGATGTTCCAGCTTCATCGCTTCCAGCGTGAGCAGCGGATCGCCGGCCGAGACCCGCTGGCCGACCTCGACGTGCACCCGGGTCACCACGCCGGGCAGCGGCGCGAGCAGCGACCCGGCCGCCACCGCCGTGGTGGGCAGCGGGAGACGCGGTAGCTCGGCCAGGCTCGCCGCCCCGTCCGGGCCGTCCACGAAGACAGCCGACCCCACCCGGTGTACGCGGTACGCGCGGCGGACCCCGTCGACGTCGAGCACCGCCCGGTCCGCTGTGGCCTCGACCAGCGCCACCGTCGGTCGCTCGGCCGACTCCTGCGCCGCCGACGTGCTGGACCAGTCGGCGAGCCGGCCGACCCGGTCCAGCCGGTAGCGGATCTCGATCTCGTCGCCGTCCGGCCCGAGAAAGCGGGTGGTCTGGGGAACGGCGGGCACGTTGCGCCAGCCGGAGGGGAGCCCGGAGAGCGCCGGTGCGGTCGCCCGGCGCTGGGCGGCCGTGGCCAGCGCCGCGGCGAGGGCGGTGACCGGCAGCCGGTCGGCGGGCAGCAGCGGAGTGAAGACCTCCGAGTGCCGGTCCAGGAAACCCGTGTCGATCTCCACGGCGGCGAACGCGGGGCTGCGCAGCACCCGGACCAGCAGATCCCGGTTGGTGGTCACCCCATGCAGCTCGGCCCGGGCCAACGCGCTGGCCAGCAGCCGGGTCGCCTCCGCGCGGGTACGACCCCAGGCGACCAACTTCGCGAGCATCGAGTCGTAGTGCACCCCGACCACCGAGCCGGCCAGCACACCCGAGTCGAGCCGCAGGCCCGGCCCGGCCAGCCCACCGAACTCGGTCGCCACATCGCCGACGCTGAACCGGTGCAGGGTCCCGGTGGCCGGCCGCCAACCCGCCGCCGCGTCCTCGGCGCAGAGGCGCACCTCGATCGCGTGCCCGGCGCTCGCCGGCAGGGCCGCCGGCAACGGCTCACCCTCGGCGACGAGCAGTTGCAGACCCACCAGGTCCAGACCGGTGCACAACTCGGTGACCGGGTGCTCGACCTGAAGGCGGGTGTTCATCTCCAGGAAGAAGAACTCACCGCCCGGGGACGGCGGCTCGTCGCACTTCCTGCTGCATTCCGGCGCGGTCTATCTGCACCAGGGTGTCTCGTACGTGGTCGACCAGCTTGACCTGGCCGACGG
>NZ_JBEYSL010000177.1:0-12252 GCF_040642735.1 Micromonospora sp. NPDC047753
GCCCTCGTTGTGCCCGCGCCGGCGGTAGCAGACCATGTCGATCACGACGTCCTTGTTGAACGCCTGCCGGCCGGCGCGGCGCGGGCCGCGCTGCGACTCGGCGGCGCGGCGCAGGCCCTCGGCCGCAGGGAGTCGGGCATCAACCCCAGCCACCTCCCCGACCTGCTGCTCGCCGACCTGTTCATCGAACCGACCACCGGCCGGCCGCTCGACCCGGCCCTACGTGAGACCTTCCCGGTCCGCGCCACCTGACCCCTCTCGGGGTCGACAGTGACCGGCCTACTGGGCCGCAATCTCGACGAACTCCTGCACCAGCGGTGACCGGTTGTCCTCGGCCCAGGCCAGACACACCTGGTTGGGGCCGAGGTCGGCGACGGGCACGTGGCTGACGTCCGGTCTCGTGTAGAACGTCGCCGTCGACAGCGGCAGGATCACCATCCCGGCGTACGCGGCGACATGTTCCAGCTTCTCCTCGACGGAGTTCAGCTCGGGCCGAGGTCGGGGATCGGGGTCGGTGGGACGGTTCGGCAGGTCCCGCCACTCCGGCACCGCGTCCGGGTCCTGCAACAGCCGTTCCTCGATCAGCTCGGCGAGGTCGACCGACTCCTTGCCGGCCAGCCGGTGATCGGTGGGTAGGACGACGACCCGGGGTTCGGTGAACAGTGGCCGCAGGCACAGCCCGCTCCGGTCGACCGGAAGCCGAACGTAACTGACGTCCGCGCGCCCCTCACGGACGATGTCGGCCTGGTCGTCCCAGGACGTACGGACGACGTTGACGGCCAGGTCGGGGTGCCGCTGGCCGATCGCGCGGGCCTCGGCGGTGACGAGGAGGCCGGGCATGAACGCGATGGTGAACGTCGGCCGGCCGTGCGCGGCCCGCTGCACCCGCCGCCGCAGGGCGTCGGCCGAGGCGAGCAGCGGACGGGCGTCGGTCAGCAACTGGCGGCCGGCCTCGGTCAGCACCGTGGAGCGGCGGTCCCGAACGAAGAGCGTGGCGCGCAGTTCGTGCTCGAAGGCCCGGATCTGACGCGACAGGACCGGCTGAGCGATGTGCAGCCGTTCGGCGGCCCGACCGAAGTGCAGCTCCTCAGCGACCGCCACGAAGTAGCGGAGCTTGCGCAGATCGACGTCCATCCTGCCCCCGTCCGGTCGCCGCTACGGGCGGCTCCATGATACCCGCCGGGTATGAATGGAGTCATACCCAACGGGCATTACAGGAGGTGAAAGAGGTCTTGGACGCGAGCGTGCCCGGCGGCGCACGGTGGTAACCGTCTCCACCACACGATCCGGAAGGACACGATCATGACCCTCATCGACCAGCGCGTCGTCGTACTTGGCGGAACCTCGGGGATCGGCCTCGCCACCGCCGCCAGTGCCGCCCGCGAGGGCGCCCAGGTCGTGGTCGCCTCCAGCAACCAGCGCAGCGTGGACCGCGCCCTGACAACCCTGCCGACCACCACCCAGGGGTACGTCGCCAACCTCACCGACCCGGACGCCGTGTCCCGGCTGTTCCACGATCTCGGCTCGTTCGACCACCTCGTCTACACCGCCGGCGAACCCCTCGCGCTGATGTCAGTCGACGCCCTCGACCTCACCGCCGCCCGGGCCGCCTTCGACCTGCGCTACTTCGGCTCCCTGTCGGCAGTCAACGCGGCACTGCCGTACCTGCGCCCCGGCGGGTCGATCACCCTCACCACCGGCACCGCCAACCACCGGCCCAGCGCCGGCTGGTCCGTCGCGGCCAGCATCACCGGGGCGATCGACGCGTTGGTCCGCGCGCTCGCCGTCGAACTCGCCCCGATCCGGGTCAACGCCGTCTCCGCCGGCGTGATCCGCTCACCGCTCTGGGACTCCCTGCCCACCGAAACCCGGGAGCAGATGTACGCGCAGCTCAGCGAGTCGCTTCCGCTCGGCCGGGTGGGCGAACCCGAGGAGGTCGCCGAGGCATTCGTCTACCTCCTGCGGGCGACCTACGCCACCGGCACGGTGGTCACCGTGGACGGCGGCACCCTCATCGCCTGAGCCCGCGGCACCCGTCAGCGGAGCTGTTCGGCCAGACCGACGATGATGCCTTCGGGGCCCCGGACGTAGCAGAGCCGGAAGATGTCCTCGTACCGCTCCACCTCCCCGACGAGTTCCGCGCCGTGGCCCCGCAGCCGGGTGATCACGTCGTCGATGTCGTCGACGGCGAACATGATGCGTCGAATGCCGAGCGTGTTCGCCGGCGCGTTCCTCGGTTCCGCGCTGATCGCCGCCGGTCGGTGGAACATCGCCAGCTCGACCTTGCCGTGACCGTCCGGGGTCCGCAGCATCGCCACCTCCTGCCGGACGTCGTCGACCCCGATCACACGCTCCACCCAGCGCCCCTCGACCGGCCCCCGACCCTCCATCTCCATGCCGAGCTCGACGAAAAACCCGATGACGGCGTCAAGGTCCTCGACAACGATGAGGACGTTGTCCATCCGCTGGATCGCCATGCTGAATCTCCCTGGTCTGGTGCGGTCGCCGTTGCCGCATCCTCCCTGAGACGGAGCCACGTCAGCGTCCTCGACATCCGGGCTGACCAACTGTGTGCCGTACCGCCGACCAGAACCGGAGATCTTTTGCATGGCCATGCATCACGATGAGTTAGCCCTCACCGATGACGTCGTCCGCGAGCTGATAGCCGATCAGTTCCCTCGGTGGGAGACGGCACCGGTCCGGCGCGTCGCGTCGAACGGCACCGTGAACGCCATCTTCCGCATCGGCGACGACGTGGCGGCCCGGTTCCTGCTGCGGCCACGCGACGTCGCCGTGGCCGCCGAGCTCCTCGAGCGGGAGGCCGAGGCCTCCCGACGCTTCGCCGAACACAGCCCATTCCCGGCTCCCCGGCCCATCGCGATCGGCAACGCCGGAAAGGACTACCCCCTGCCGTGGTCGGTGCAGTCGTGGGTACCGGGAAGCATCGCCCCCGTCGACATCGACGGGTCCGTGGAACTCGCCCGTGACCTGGCCTACCTCATCAGCGCGCTTCGGGCCACCGACACGCAGGGCCGCCGGTTCCAGGGCGACAACCGCGGTGGCGACCTACCCGACCACGACGAGTGGGTCGAGGAATGTTTCGGAAAGAGCGAGGGTCTGCTCGACGTCCCGACGCTTCGGCGTCTGTGGAGTCACTTCCGGGAACTGCCGCGCACGTCGGCCGACGTCATGTCCCATGGCGACCTGCAGCCGCTGAACGTCCTGGTGGCCGACGGCCGGCTGGTGGGTGTGCTCGACACCGGCGACTTCGCGCCGGCCGATCCCGCCCTTGATGCCATGTGTGGCTGGTACTTCTTCGACGATGCGTCCCGAGCGGTGTTCCGTGACAAGCTGGGTTGCGACGACCTGGAGTGGGAGCGCAGCAAGGCATGGAGCTTCGAACAGGCTCTCGGGGCTATCTGGTACTACGTCGAGACCAACCCCGTCATGTACCAGATGGGCCGCCTCGTCCTTGACCGGGTCGTGGCGAACACAAAGGTCTGAGGCGGTCAGTTGGCTGGGGTCCCAAGCATCACTGTGAGCCCTTCCTGAGCCGCCAGTACGGCGCCCTCGAACTCTGCCCGCGCCGCCGCCACTGCGGCTGCCCGGTCATTGCCTGGCCAGAAGTGGGTGAGCATCAGGCGACGGGCGCCCGCCCGGCGTGCCCACGCTCCGGCCTCGGTGGAGGTCATGAGGTTCCGGCGGGAACGACCGCTCTCGCCGTCGTGGTCCGTCGCCTCGACAATGAACAGGTCGGCGTCGCGGCCCAGTTCGGCAAGCGCGGGCGTCGGCCCCGTATCCCCGGAGTAGGCCACCACGATTCCGTCGGCCACGAGCCGGATGCCAGCGTTGGGCACGAAGTGCGGCAGAGACAGACCGGTCAGGTCGAACGGCCCGACCCGGTAGCTGCCGGGTAGTGGGTGCAGGTCGAACACCGTGCGCAGGTCGACTTCGGGCTCCAGGCCGCTGAGCCGGTCAAGCACTCCGGGCGGGCAGTACAACGGCAGCCGTGGACCGCCGGGCTGACCGTAGAACCGCATCCTGAACAGACCGTGCAGGTCGACGCAGTGATCCGGGTGCTCGTGGGTGATGACGACGGCGTCCACCGCACCATCGGGCCAGTGCCTGAGCAACCGCGGCAGTGTGGCGTAGCCCAGGTCGAGCACCACGCGGTAGCCGTCCCAGTCCACAGCGAAGCCGCTACAGGCACGGCCTGGCTCGGGAAAGGCACCGGAACTGCCGAGCACTGTGACCTGTCGCATCCGCACAGCTTGTCATCGCCTGAGGTGTGATGGACACCGCTGGTGGGATGCCGTCCGCCTTGAGCTTCCGGAAGGCGCACCGGCTGAACGGCGACTCTGGCCCCGGACCGGCATCGCCGTGACCTGCTGTCGGCCCGCTACGGCGTAGCTCTTGGAAACTAGTGATCTGAGCGCTGACGCCGGCGCAGCAGCACGGCTGTCACCAGGTAGCCAACGCCAAGCAGTGCTGCCAGCACGGCGATGATCACGGACCAACTGATCGGCTCCCCGATGGCGAACACCCAGTACGCCACAGCAAGGAAGGACCAGACGCCCCCAAGGATGAACCCCTGCCTGGGCGTCTTGGCTGTCTGCCACCACGGGCTACCGACCGCTCCCACGTATTCGATCCTGCCCTTGGTACGGAGGATGGCACAAGGCAGGACGGCTTCGGTGGCTGCTCGCAGCCTGGGCCTGTCGTGCCTCTCGTCCGCGTTGCAACGCGCTGACACGATGACGTCATGGTGCCAAGCCCAGACGCCAGGCCGGATGAGACCCAGATCTCCGAACAGGTGCTCACGGCAACCTATGCGGTAGTCGCAGCTCGCCGGACATCCTTCGACACAATGACCTGGCAGGTGCCCGCCCTGGCCACCGCAGCTCAGGCGTTCCTTCTGACGCTCGCGCTTGGTCCGGAGACGTCACGTCCGGCCCAAGCGGTGGCGGCGACCCTGGCTGCTGCCTTGACCGGCCTGTCTGCCCAACTCATGGTCAAGTACCGGCGCCTGGAGCTGTCCGACAACCGGCTGTTGGAGCGGATCGAGCAACAGTTGGGCGTGGATCAGATTCTTGGACTGCCGCCTCACTCGGCTGCACGCGAACGTCTCGGAGACAACCAACCCTGGTGGGTTCGGCTTTCGTCATTTCGACTGTGGCTGCTTGGGATTGGGGCGTTCAGCATGGCCGACCTGGTGATAGCAATTGACGCGCTGGCGGGCCTCGAGCTTTTTCGCTGAGCCCGCAGTCCTTGAACCCGATGCAACAAGCAGGCCGGAGCCGCCACCCAGACACGAGAGGCAGCCTCTGCCCATGATCCGCTACGGCATCCAGGACTACCAGCCGCAATGGCTTGACGGCCGTAACACCATCGCAGCCGCACACGCCCGACGCCTCGCCGGACTGGTCGGCCTCACCCTGCAGCATGTCTGGTTGGTATGGGACCTCGATGATGACGAGTGGTTCACCGACGCGCCCGTCCTGCTCGACTTCGGTGCCGAGCAGGTCGAGATCGATCATCAGAAGTTTGACGACCTCTCCATCACCTGGAACACCATCAACCCGTCCCGGGCAATCGAGGATCCCTACTTCCACCTCGCCTGGCGCCCGGACCCGACGCCGGAACTCGTCAACCTGCCTGGCCACACGCTGCGCCACGTTGAACTGCTGGAATGGATCGGAGGCGACCGGGACCTGGCAGACGGCAGTCTTGCGGTCGGCTTCGACCTCGATCCAGCATGGCTAACCGTCTTCAACGCCCTGGACGAGAACGGGTTCGAACACCAGAAACCAGAACAGCACTACCGGCGTTACCGCATCGGCCCATGACCAACCCCACCGCGCGGTAGAGCCACACCTACGGCGAACGCCGACGATCGCCTAGCCGGAAATGTCACCCAGGTGATCTGCGACAGCCGAGAGCCCGGGTCGCGGCTAGATCAACGTGCTCGACCACCGTGTGCGTTAGGTTACGTCGTTCAGTTTGTCGAGCGCGCCGTCGTGCTGGTCGTCCTATCGGTGCGGGCGCGCCTAGCAACGGCCGGCACGGGCCACAGGAGGAGACATGTCCGACGAGATCAGGCTCAGCGCGGTCACCCTGGACTGCCCGGACGCCGTCGCCTTGGCGGGGTTCTACGCCAGCATCACCGGCGGAACCCTGACACACGCCGGGGACGGCTGGGCATGCGTGCTGAGCCCGGCCGGGCGGATCAACTTCCAGACTGTGCCCGGATACACGCCACCCACCTGGCCCGACCCCACCTCGTCGATCATGATGCATCTCGACTTCATGGTCGTGGACCGAGACGCCGCCGAGGCCCGCGTGCTCGCTGCCGGAGCAACAAAGTACGAGTTCCAGCCCAACAGCGAACAGTGTTACGTCTACGCCGACCCGGCGGGCCACCCGTTCTGCCTGACCACCTGGGAGGCCACGGCTACACCGACTCAGCTCGGCTGACCGACCGGCTCGGTGAGGCCCTGGCCACCGAGGACGGCCCGGACGCCGCCGCTGACGGGCATGATCATGGTTCAGCGGCTTTCCGGACGATGCCAGGTGCAGGTCAGCGACCCCTGCTCGCGTTACTTGGCGTTGAAGTAGTTGGCCTCCGGGTGGTGGACCACGATCGCGTCGGTGGCCTGCTCCGGCATGAGCTGGAACTCCTCGGACAGCTCGACCCCGATCCGGTCCGCGCCCAGCAGATCCATGATCTTCGCCCGGTCTTCCAGGTCGGGGCAGGCCGGGTAGCCGAACGCGTACCGGCAGCCCCGGTAGTCGTTGTGCAGGATGCCGGCCAGGTCCGCCGGGTCGTCGTGCCCCAGCGGACGGCCGTCGGGCAGGGTCATCTCGGCGCGGATGCGCTGGTGCCAGTATTCGGCGAGGGCCTCGGTGAGCTGCACGGAGAGGCCGTGCACCTCCAGGTAGTCGCGGTACTCGTTGCGGGCGAACAGCTTCGCCGCGTACTCGCTGACCGGCTGGCCGACGGTGACCAGTTGCAACGCGACCACATCGAGCTGGTCGCCCTGGGGCCTGAAGAAGTCCGCCAGGCAGAGCCGCCGTTCCTGCCGCTGCCGCGGGAAGGAGAACCGGGCGCGCTCCGCGTGCCCGTTCTCGTCGAGCACCACCAGGTCATTGCCTTCGGAGTACGCGGGGAAGTAGCCGTACACCACGGCTGCCTCAAGGACCTGGTCGGCGATCAGCCGGTCCAGCCAGTACCGCAGCCGCGGCCGGCCCTCGGTCTCGACCAGCTCCTCGTAGGAAGGTCCGCTGCCACCCCGGGCGCCGCGCAGCCCCCACTGCCCGGAGAAGGTGGCCCGCTCGTCGAGCAGCGCCGCGTAGTCGGCCATCGGCACGCCCTTGACGACGCGGGTGCCGAAGAACGGCGGGGTGGGCACCGACACGTCGGCGGCCACGTCGGAGCGGACCGAGGAGTCGTGCAGCTCCGGCAGCGACGTGGTGACCATCGAGCGCTGCCGTTCCCGGCGCGCCCGTCGGGCCGCGAGAGCCGCCTCCCGCTCCGGGTCGATCACCGGGGCACCGCCGCGCTTGGCCGTCATCACCCGGTCCATCAGGGACAGACCCTCGAACGCGTCCCGCGCGTAGTGCACCTGCCCGGGGAACGTCGACCGCAGGTCGTCCTCGACGTACGCGCGGGTCAGCGCCGCCCCACCCAGCAGGACCGGCCAGCGTTCCGCGACCCCGCGCGTGGCCATCTCGGCCAGGTTCTCCTTCATGATGACAGTGCTCTTGACCAGCAGCCCGGACATGCCGATCGCGTCGGCGCGGTGCTGCTCGGCGGCGTCCAGGATGGCGCTGATCGGCTGCTTGATGCCGATGTTCACCACCTCGTAGCCGTTGTTGGACAGGATGATGTCGACCAGGTTCTTGCCGATGTCGTGCACGTCGCCGCGCACTGTCGCGAGCACGATACGGCCCTTGCCGCCGTCCTCGATGGTCTCCATGTGCGGTTCCAGGTAGGCCACCGCGGTCTTCATCACCTCGGCGGACTGGAGCACGAACGGCAGCTGCATCTGGCCGGAGCCGAACAGCTCGCCGACCACCTTCATGCCGTCCAGCAGGATGTCGTTGATGATCGACAACGGGGACCGGCCGCCGGCCATCGCCTGGTCCAGGTCGGCCTCCAGGCCGTTGCGCTCACCGTCGATGATCCGCCGCTTGAGCCGCTCGTCCAACGGCAGCGCCGCCAACTCCTGGGCCCGGCTGGCCCGGGCACTAATCACGTCGACGCCCTCGAAGAGTTCGAGGAAACGCTGCACCGGGTCGTATCCCTCGCGTCGCCGGTCGTACACCAGGTCCAGGGCGACCTCGCGCTGCTCGTCGGGGATCTTCGACATCGGCAGGATCTTGCTGGCGTGCACGATCGCGGAGGTCAGGCCGGCCTGCACGCACTCGTGCAGGAACACCGAGTTGAGCACCTGCCGGGCCGCCGGGTTGAGCCCGAACGAGATGTTCGAGATGCCGAGGGTGAAGTTGACACCGGGGTAGCGGCGGGAGATCTCCCGGATCGCCTCGATCGTCTCGATGCCGTCGCGGCGAGTCTCCTCCTGCCCGGTGGCGATCGGGAAGGTCAACGCGTCGATCAGGATGTCGGCGCGGTCCATGCCCCACCGGTCGGTCAGGTCGTCGATCAACCGCGCCGCGACCCGGACCTTCCACTCCCGGGTACGGGCCTGACCCTCCTCGTCGATGAGCAGCGCCACCACCGAAGCGCCGTGCTCCCGGACGATCGGCATCACCCGCGCGTACCGGGACTCGGGGCCGTCGCCGTCCTCGAAGTTCACCGAGTTGACCACGCAGCGGCCGCCGAGCATCTCCAAGCCGGCCTCCACCACGTTCGGCTCGGTGGAGTCCAACATGATCGGCAGGGTGGACGCGGTGGCGAACCGACCGGCCAGCTCCCGCATGTCCTGCGTGCCGTCGCGGCCGACGTAGTCCACACACAGGTCGAGCAGGTGCGAGCCGTCCCGCGCCTGACTGCGGGCGATCTCCACACAGGCCCGCCAGTCGCCGGCGAGCATCGCCTCCCGGAACGCCTTCGAGCCGTTGGCGTTGGTCCGCTCCCCCACCATCAGCACCGACGCGTCCTGGGCGAACGGCACCGGGTGGTAGACCGAGGAGATGCCCGCCTCGTGCCGCGGCTCACGGGCCGGGGCGGTGACGCCGTGCAGCCGCTCGGCCAGCACCCGGATGTGCTCCGGGGTGGTGCCGCAGCAGCCACCGACCAGCCCCACGCCGTACTCGGTGATGAACCGCTCCAGGGCCTCGGCCAGCTCCACGGGAGTCAGCGGGAAGTACGCCCCGTCGGCGGTCAGCACCGGCAGGCCGGCGTTCGGCATCACCGACAGCGGGATGCGGGAGTGCTGTGACAGGTAGCGCAGGTGCTCGCTCATCTCGGCCGGGCCGGTCGAGCAGTTGAGCCCGATCAGGTCCACGCCGAGCGGCTCGATCGCGGCGAGGGCCGCCCCGATCTCGCTGCCTACCAGCATGGTGCCGGTGGTCTCCACCGCCACGTGACAGATGATCGGCACCGTCTGGCCCAGCTCGGCCATCGCCCGCTTCGACCCGACCACCGCCGCCTTGACCTGGAGCAGGTCCTGACAGGTCTCGATGATCAATGCGTCGGCGCCGCCGACGATCAGACCCGCGGCGTTCTCCTGGTAGGCGTCGCGCAGGGTCGAGTAGGCCGCGTGCCCGAGGGTGGGCAGCTTGGTGCCCGGCCCGATCGAGCCGAGCACGAAACGGGGCCGCTCCGGGGTGCTGGCCGCGTCGGCGGCCTCCCGGGCGATCCGGGCGCCCGCCTCGGACAGCTCGCGGATGCGGTGCGGGATGTCGTACTCGGCGAGGTTGGCGAGGTTGGCCCCGAAGGTGTTGGTCTCCACGCAGTCGGCGCCGACGGCCAGGTAGGCGTCGTGCACCCCGCGCACCACGTCCGGGCGTGTGACGTTGAGGATCTCGTTGCACCCCTCGAGCCCGTCGAAGTCGTCGAGCGTGAGGTCCGCGGCCTGAAGCATCGTGCCCATCGCGCCGTCGGCGATGAGAACGCGATCAGCCAACACATCCATCAATGAAGTCCGCACCCGTTCAGGTTAGTGCGATTCGGCCGGACTCCACGACCATCATCGTGCGATCCCCTATTGTGTCACCGGGATCACGCTGTCTGGTTCGTTCGGGTATGACCTGCTGCCGGAGCGGCTGACCGGCGCGGCCGACGGGCCGCACCCTCGCCCTGCACGTAGGCTGGCGGACGTGAAGGACAACAGGGACGCCACCGTGCCACACGGTTCGACGACCGGGCGCGGTCCCGGCGCCAGCCGCGACGAGCAGGGTGAGGTGACGGCGTGACCGAGTTCGACGGACTGCCGGTGCTGCGGTCCCCGGTGGCGATCGCCGCGTTCGAGGGCTGGAATGACGCCGCCGACGCGTCCACCGCCGCGGTCGAGCACCTGGAGCAGGTCTGGAACGCCCGGCAGATCGCCGAGCTGGATCCGGAGGACTTCTACGACTTCCAGGTCAGCCGGCCCACCATCACCATGGCCGACGGGGAGACCCGGCGGGTGGAGTGGCCGACGACCCGGTTCATGGTGGCCAGCCCGGAGGGCACCGACCGTGACGTGGTGCTGATCCGCGGCATCGAGCCGAGCATGCGCTGGCGGACGTTCTGCGAGCAGGTGCTGGAGATCTGCCACAGCCTGGAGGTGGAACGGGTGGTGCTGCTCGGCGCGTTGCTGGCCGACGTGCCGTACACCCGGCCGCTGCCGATCAGTGGCAGCGCCTCCGACGCGCAGGCCGCCGAGCGTTACCAGCTCACCCCCACCCGGTACGACGGGCCGACCGGCATCGTCGGCGTGCTGCACGACGCCTGCACCCGCGCCGAGGTGGACGCCGTCTCGTTCTGGGTGCACGTGCCGCACTACGCCAACAACCCGCCCTGCCCGAAGGCCACCCTCGCCCTGCTGCACCGGGTCGAGGAGGTCGTCGACCTGCCGGTGCCGATGGCCGACCTGGCCGAGGAGTCCGCCGAGTGGGAGCAGCGGGTACGCAGCGCCGCCGAGCAGGACGCCGAGCTGGGCGAGTACGTCCGCGAGCTGGAAGAGCGGGTCGGCGACGAGGGGATCACCCCGTTGACCGGTGACGAGATCGCCCAGGAGTTCGAGAAGTACCTGCGCCGCCGGGGCGGTTCGGCCGGCCCCACCGCCGGCTCCTGGTAGCACTGTTTTCGCTGCGGGCCTTCGGACCTTTTGTGGTCCGAAGGCCCGTTTTCGCGTGTCCGGGGTAGCGCCGTTACACCCCCTAGGGCATCCTAGGAACCTAGATGTGATCAAGGAGGCGGGTGTGCAGATCAATCCCGGGGCCGCCGAGTTCCCGCACCGACAGATCGCCGCGCAGCTCAAGGCCCAGGTCCGGCGCGGGGACTGGGGGCCGGGCGAGCGGCTGCCGTCCATCCCGGCCATCGCCGAGATGTTCGGCGTCGCCAAGCAGACCGTGCAACGCGCCGTCGACCAACTGCGGGTCGAGGGCATCCTGATCACCAAACCCGGCTCCGGTACGTACGTCCGGGGCACCCGACGCCGCCTCAACCGCCTCTCCCGAGGCCGGTACGGCGGCTTCCGCGGCTACCACACCGACCTGGCCGCCCGATACCGTCAACAGCTCGTCTCCGTGGGGCACGCCCCCGCCCCCGCCGAGGTGGCAGACGCGTTCGGCGTTTCCGACGGCACCAACCTGCTCTGCCGTCGGCACCTCGTCCGCACCGACGACTCCCCCGTCGAGGTGGGCGCCTCCTGGTTCCTGCCCCGCGACGCCGCCGGCACCTCACTCGAGCGCACCGAGGCGT
Organism: Micromonospora sp. NPDC047753; assembly: GCF_040642735.1. Taxonomy (NCBI): domain Bacteria; kingdom Bacillati; phylum Actinomycetota; class Actinomycetes; order Micromonosporales; family Micromonosporaceae; genus Micromonospora; species Micromonospora sp. NPDC047753. The sequence goes on from NZ_JBEYSL010000177.1 coordinate 11,870, forward strand.
TCGGCCGGCCGCTCTACCAGGAGGCCGAGGAAGCCACCGGACGACGGTACGTCTCGGCAACCGACACGATCAGCGCCCGGCAGCCGAGCCGGGAGGAGGCCGAAACCCTCCAGATCCGGCCGGACACCCCGGTGCTGCACCTGCTGCACGTCGCGTACGACGCGCACCGCAAGCCGATCGAGGTCTCCCAGGCGACCTGGCCCGGCCCGATGACCACCCTCACCGAGGAGTACAAGATCCCCGGCCCGACCCCCGACCCGGAACCCGACCCCGGCCTGGTCCTGGGCTAGCCAGCACCGCCCCGCCCCGCCCTGCCCGAGCCCCGCCCTGCCCGAGCCCGGCCCTGCCCGAGCCCGGCCCGGCCCAGCCCGGCCCGGCCCGGC
>NZ_JBEYSL010000178.1:0-12237 GCF_040642735.1 Micromonospora sp. NPDC047753
CGCCGCGCGTGGAGACCATCATCTTCGGCCCGGCCGACTTCATGGCGTCGATCAACATGAAGTCGATGGTGGTCGGCGGCCCATCGCGGCCGCGTCTGAGGAGCTCCAGCGGGCTCAGTCCGTCGAGGGCCAGCAGGCCGTGCACGGCCTGCGCCGGCGCGTTGCGCGGTGCGCCGGCGTCCAGGACCGTCACTCGCCGCCGCGAACGCGCCAGGATCAGCGCCGCGCTCAACCCGGCCGCGCCGCCACCGACCACGACCACGTCCCTCACGATCTCTGCCTGCTCCACCATCTGCCCTGCTCCCTTCACTACCTTCGCCGGTGACTTGATCCTGAGCCTCCCGGCGAATATGTGCAAAGATCTTTGCCGAATGGCAAAATGGGGTTGTGGACGACAATCTGGACCGCACCCTCGACGCGGTCGGCCCGCGGCTGAGGCAGCTGCGGCAGCGCCGCAACATCACCCTCACCGACCTGGCCGAGGAGACCGGCATCTCCGTCAGCACGCTGTCGCGGCTCGAAGCGGGCCTGCGGCGCCCGACGCTCGAACAGCTGCTCCCGCTCGCCCGCGCCCACAGCGTCACCATCGACGAACTCGTCGACGCGCCGCTGACCGGTGATCCCCGGATCAACTTGCGCCCCATCGCCGCCGGCGACGGATCCACCATCCTGCCCCTGACCCGCAGGCCGGGAGGCATCCAGGCATACAAGTTCGTCCTGCCCGCCGGCGACGACAACCGCGTACCCGACCTGCGCACCCATGAGGGCTACGACTGGGTCTACGTCCTCAACGGCACCCTGCGCCTGGTCCTCGGCGACGACAACCTCACCCTGCAACCCGGAGAAGCCGCCGAGTTCGACACCCGCACCCCCCACTGGTTCGGCGCCACCAGCACCGGGCCTGTCGAGTTCCTCAGCCTCATCGGCAGACAAGGCGAACGCGCACACGTACGCGCCACACCAAAATCAGGCACGTCCCAATGAGCAGCAGAACTGCCTCCCCCACTCACGCCAGGCTCCGGCAGGCGGCACGCCCTGCTCTCACGTAAACCCCCTGCCGACCTCGTCGATTCGCCTTACCGCAGAACCGCGATGCTGGAGACCGATCAGCGCAGCATCCTTCGCAGAACGGTCCATTCTGAGAAGAGATCCGGAAGCTGGTACGTCGCCGCCGATTCGGGCCAGATCCGTTCTCACAACCCGTTCGCACGCAAGAGCGCTGCGGCGTGGTTCTGAGAAATGTTTGTGCGAGCATTCCGGGCCTGGTCGGTGTAGAGGACCGCGATCCCGAGACCCTTGGCGGCCGACGGGTCCGCCCGGCATGGATCGCATGGGCGACACAACAGGAACCTCGCCGGCGAAGCTCGGTACCTTCGCGTGATGCCAGCTCCCAGCCCACGGCGCAGGCGACGCCGAGCCGGATCCACGGCTCAGGCGGGCGGCGACGCGCCCAGGACGGTGCACGTCCACGCCGCCGGTGTGGTGCACGTCGACAGCAGCATCAGCAACAGGAGCAGTGTCAGCAGCAGTACCGTCAGCTACGCCCCGGATCGGGCGAGCGTGGCCGACGACCTGATGCCAGCCGTGCTGACGGCGCTCCCGCTGCTCCTGGTGCTGCTCCTGCTGTCGATGACCGGCCAGCACGTCCTCCTCCGTTCGATCGTGCAGGAGGGAAACCCGCTCGGCCTGACGGCGCTGCTGCTGCCGCTTTTCCTGCCGACCATCGCGGCATCGCTCGTCTACCTCGCCCGGCAACGCGGCTGGCTGGGCTGGACCCTCCGTGCCACCAACTGGGCGGCGGCCGGCCTCGCCACCGGCTTCGCGATCTTCGTTCCGATGAACTACCTGCTGTTACAGCTCATCGTCTTCCTGGTGAGTCTCGGGTGGATCTGGGCCCGGCGCCGGCTGGCGCGGCACCGCCCGGGCATCGCGATTGTCGCGATCATTCTGCTCGCGGCTCTGGTCGTCGAGGAAGGGCTCGCCGCGTCCGGGTGGCCCCGCTACAGCTTGTCCCGGATCGCGGTCGGGCGTGTGGTGGACGGTCTGACGCGGATGAACCTCGATGAACCCAACGCGAAGCCGGAACGCTCCGTGCTCGTGGTGAGCGTCAACGACGGCTACGCGATCGTAGCCTCGGCCGGCTATCCACCCAGGATGGAGAGCATGGCCCCGAGCAAGCTGGCAAGCGGCCGGATCTGCCAGCGCAGGCCCGGAGGGATGCAACTCAGTCCTTTCCAGTGGATCGGCAGGGTGGTCCCGGCGGACCCTGCGGTGCTCTCCGCCGCGGAGTACTGCGTCGACCCCTAGCCATCGGCCTGCTGCAAGCGGCGATGGTGCGGAGGGACTCGCGCGGACGGTGAGGGCTTCGGCGAAGGCGGCGTACCGGTCGTTGCGGAGCAGCCATCCCCGTTGGACTGCGACGCCGCCGACGGGCACGGGCCACGGTGTGATGCGCCCATCGTCATCCCCGGACGGACTCGGGCCACCGCCCATTGGCAGGTTCTCGTTCGCTGAGTCGGTGGTGGCGGACGATGAGGAACGGATGCCCACGGCCAGCCTCGGCACGGTCATCCCACCGGAGTGACGTCAGGCGACCCGATGGCCTGCCGGTGTTCGGCCGGGCTGAGACCGCGTACCCGTTTGAAGGCCGCGCTGAGTGCGAATGAGCTGCCGTAGCCGACCTGGCGGGCCACCGCGCCGACGGTGGCGTCCGGTTCGCGCAGCAGGTCGGCGGCCAGCGCGAGCCGCCAGTTGGTGAGGTACGCCATCGGAGGTTCGCCGACCAGTTCGGTGAACCGGCGGGCCAGCACCGCCCGCGAGATACCGGTGCCGGCCGCGAGGGTGGCCACCGTCCAGGGCTTTGCCGGGTGGTCATGCAGCAGTCGCAACGCCCTGCCGACCACCGGATCGCCGTGCGCTCGGTACCAGGAGGGCGCCGCCGCCTCGGGCCGGGAGAACCAGGCCCGAAGTACGGCGATGAGCAGTAGGTCGAGCAGCCGGTCCAGGACCACATCCTGCCCCGGCTCGTCCTTGGTCATCTCGTCGCCGAGCAAGGGGATGAGGGGGCTGTCCAGTGTTCCGGCCGGCAGCACCAAAAGGTGGGGCAGGACCCTCAGCAGCCGTTGGCTGATTTCGCCCTGCAACTGGTACGTGCCACTGAGCAGCACCGCCATCCCGTCAGCGCGTTCGCCCCAGGTCCGGACACCCAGGTCCATCACTTCGCACAACTCGTCCCCGGTGGGCGTGGTGCTGTGCTCACCGGGATGGATCACTGCCTGCGGCGCCGTGGCCGGGTCGTCGGCGATGGTGTACGGCTCCGGGCCACGGATGATCGCGACATCGCCTGGGCGTAGCGGCACCGGAGCACCCCGATCCGGCACCACCCACGCAGTGCCGCGCAGCATGGTGACCAGGGTGAGGGGCGCACGATCCTGGATCCGTACCGACCAGGGCGGGTCGAACACCGACCGCATCAGGAACGCACCGCGGGCCCTCGGCCCGTCCAGCAGCCCCGCGAGCGCGTCCATGCGCTCAGGTTAGCCCTGTGCGGTGGGCGGTCGAGACGTCGGGACATGCGATCGAGAGTCTCGCCCATTCCCGGTGCGCTCACCCTCGACTTGACTGGTTGCCATGACGAAGACCGTTGATGAGCAGCCAATCCTCGTACTGGGCGGCACCGGCAAGACGGGCCGCCGGGTGGTGGACCGGCTCACCAGACTCGACCGGCCGGTACGGGTCGGCTCCCGCTCCGGCGAGCCGCCGTTCGACTGGACCGACCAGCGCACCTGGGCGCCCGTACTGGACGGGGTTTCGTCGGTCTACCTGGTGTACTACCCGGACCTGGCCGCGTCGGACGCCCTCGCGACGGTCCGTTCGTTCACGGAACAGGCGGTGTCCGGCGGGATCGAACGGTTGGTTCTGCTTTCCGGCCGGGGCGAGGAGGAGGCCACACTCAGCGAGCGGGTGGTCCAGGACTCCGGAGTGGCCTGGACGATCGTGCGGGCGAGCTGGTTCAGCCAGAACTTCAGCGAGGACTTCCTGACCGACTCGATACGCGGCGGCGAGGTCGTCCTCCCGGCCGGGAACGTGCCGGAGCCGTTCGTCGACGCCCTCGACATCGCCGACATCGTGGTCGCTGCGCTGACCGACGACGGGCACGCGGGGCAGCTCTACGAGGTGACCGGGCCGCGACTTCTCACCTTCGCCGAGGCGACCTCGGAGATCGGCAACGCGCTCGGGCGGGAGATCCGCTACCGATCGGTGTCGACCGAGGAGTACGCCGCCGTGATGGCCGGGTACGACGTGCCGGCGGAGCTCACTGCGGTCCTGATCGAGCTGTTCGGCAAGGTGTTGGACGGCCGCAACGCACAGCTCGCTGATGGTGTGCAACGGGCGCTGGGCCGCAGGCCGCGCGACTTCACCGACTATGCCCGGGACGCCGCCGCCGCTGGTGCATGGGACACGTCACCCGGTGGAGACTGGGCATGAACGCCACCCTGGCTGCCTGGTCGGCGGCGGTGACCCTGGTGGTGACGGGTGCGATCACGGGTGTCTACTACGCCTTTTCGGTAGCGGTGATGCCCGGTCTGAACGCCGCCGACGCTGGCACCGCGATCCGGGCCATGACGAGCATCAACCAGAGGATCCAGAATCCGCTGTTCTTCGTCACGTTCTTCGGCCCGCTCGTCGCCGCCACGGTGACCGGTGTGTTCCTGTTGATCCTCGGGAAGCGGTCGGCGGGTGTGCTGTTCCTGGTGGCCGCCGGGGTGTACCTGGTGGGCGCGTTCATCCCGACGGTGGTCGTCAACGTGCCGATGAACGAGACGCTCGACGCCGCAGGCGTGCCAACCGATCTCGCGGAGGCGGTACGCGTGTGGGCCGCCTACTCGTCCGCCTGGACGTGGTGGAACTCCGTACGCGCTGGTGCCAGCCTGATCAGCCTGCTGCTGGCTGGCCTCGGGGTCTACTTCTCGAACACGTCCCGATGACGTCGTCGCCCGGCGCGGGCAGGGGGTGGCCAGTTCCGGGCGGCCGGGGAAACGCGGCGCGTCGCGTGCCCTCCGACCTGCGAATACAGAAAAATCAGCGAAGCCGTGCAGACGGCGGGGGAATGCTTCGGGTTATACCGACTGCAAGGAGCGCACCCGGATGCCCGCCACGCTGAGCACCACTCCCACGGCGTTCGTCACCGATCTGGTGAGTCGCTTCGCTCTGTCCGAGGAAGACTTCGACCGTTCGTACGCCGATCAGGACGCCTACGACGAACTGCTCGAGAACGTCACCCGGCTGGGTACCGCGGCGTCCGCCGGGGACGCCGACGCCCAGTTCGCACAGCAGTACCTGCTGGCGAAGATCTACGGCCTGCACACCCAGTTGGGGGCGGAATCGACAGCCGAGGCGTCCACCGTCCTGCACGCGGTGACGCGGCAACTGGAGCGGGACACCGCGCGGGACGAGGACAGCTGGATCGACGAGAGCATCTACGCCTCGATCCCGGACGACCCGGAGCGGTTCGTGCCATGGCTCAAGAACATGACGCGGGAGCACCGGGTGTTCAAGCACCCCTATTACCACTCCTTTCTGCGCGAGCGGGCCACCCCGGAGGACTTCCGCAGTTTCGTGTTGCAGGAGTCGTCGGTGGACGCCCGGTTCGACGACCTGCTGGCCATGATGCAGGTCGGCTCGGACGGTGAGACCAAGATGGAGATCGCCAAGAACTTCTGGGACGAGATGGGCAACGGCGACCCCGCGATGGTCCACACCACGCTGTTCGGCCGGATCATCGCCCACTTCGGCATCACCGACGACGAGCTGAAGGAGAGCCTGTCGACGGAGGCGCTGCTCGGCGGGAACCTACCGGTGCTGATCTGCCGGTACCGGAACCTGTTCGGCGAGGCCGTCGGCCACCTCGCCGTTGCGGAGTGGCTGGCGCCGGATCGGTTCTCCCAGGTGCTGCACGGCTGGGAGCGCCTCGGGCTCCCCGCCGACGGCATCACGTACCACCGGCTGCACATCGGCATCGACGCCCACCACGCGAGCGCGTGGTTCGCCCACGTCGTCAAGCCGATGGCGGCCGAGCCGCAGACCCGCCGGGCCATGGCACGCGGTGCCCTGTGGAGGCTGAACTCCTCCTGCCGGTACCTCGACCGCATCCTCGCCCAGAACCCGGCCTAGCGCGTGCGTCGACGCCCCTGGCCGGACCGCCGCCTGGACTCCGCCTCGGCGCGACCGAGGACGTCGACACCCGCCCTGACGATGGACCGGCCGACTGCCGACCGGTGGCGCATCGCCGCGGCGCTGCTCGCGGTGTGGCTGCTCTGGGGTTCGACCTTCCTCGGTATCCGAGTGGTCGTCCAGGAGGTGCCGCCCCTGTTCGCTGCCGGGGTCCGCTTCTCCGTGGCGGGGGCGCTGCTGCTCGGCGGGCTGTGCTGGCACTGGCGCCGGCGCGGCCAGCCGGGACTGGCGGTGCGGTTGCGCGGGCACACCGGGCGGCTGACCCTGCTCGGGCTCATGCACTTCCTCGGCGCGAACGGGCTGGTCAGTGTCGCCTCCGAGGATCTGCCGTCGGCGGCGGCCGGCACCTACTTCGCCACCGTCCCCATCTGGGTGCTGGTGATGGGGGGCCGGCCGAGAGGGCGGGACCTGGGCGCGGCCACGGTCGGACTGGCCGGCGTGGCGATCCTTCTCGGTTTCCAGCCGGGCCCGCTGCTGCCCTCACTGCTCGTGCTGGCCGCGGCGCTGACGTGGGCCGTGGCGGGGCGGATCGCCGCCACCTCGGCGGGGCGCGGCACCCCCGGCGACACCGTGCCGGGCGCCGCCCTGTCCAGCGCGGTGCAGATGCTCGGCGGCGGCCTGGCACTGCTGGTCGTCTCCGGGTTCGCCGGAGAGTGGGGCCGGCTGGACGTCGGCCACCTGCACCCCACGGTGTGGTTGGCGCAGCTGCACCTCGTGCTGCTCGGGTCGCTGGTGGGTTTCCTCGCGTACACGTGGCTCGTCACCCGGGTGGACCAGCGGCTGGCCAGCACCTACTCGTACGTCAACCCGCTCGTGGCGGTGGCCCTGGGAGCGCTGGTCCTCGGTGAGGACCTGACCTCGGCCACCGTGGTGGGCACCGCCTGCCTGGTGGCGGCGGTGGCCTGGACGGTGCGGTCCGCCGCCCGGCCGGCCGCCCCGCGCACCTCCGATGTCCCGACCGCGCCGGCCGTCCCGGCCAGCCGGTAACCGCACCCGCCGCACCGGTACGACCGCGCCCGGTCGTACCCGTGTCACCCGAGACCGTTCAGGAGTCAGCCGATGACCCGTCCCACCGCCGAGAGCGTCCGCGACCGCCTCGCCGACACCCTCGCCACCATCAAGAAGCGCGACGTCTCGGCCGAGCTGGCCGCCGACGACAACTTCATGCGCGCGCTCAACCTGGACTCACTCGACGCTGTGGAGCTCACCGTCCGGCTCGGCAGCGAGTACGGCATCGAGTTCGGGGAGGAGATCGAGGACCTCGACGCGTTGGAGAGCCTGTCGACGTTGGTCGCCCTCGTCGAGCGGCGTGCGACCCGATGACCATGCTCGTCGAGCCCTCGACGCCGCCGGCCGGCGCGCCGACGCCGGTCGGCTGGTCCCTCATGGCGGCGCTCGCCGCGCACGCCGCCACCGGGCCGGACCTGCCCGCGCTCACCGGACCGGACGCGACGCTCACCCGCGCCGAGCTGTGGCAGCGGGTGCTGCGGGTCGCCGCGGGTCTGCGCAGCCGTGGGGTGCGCCGCGGTGACCTGGTCGCCGTCCACGGCGAGAAGACCGCCGCCACGGTGACGGCGCTGCTGGGTGCGGTCGCCGCCGGCGCCGCCTACCTGCCGATCGACCCCTCGGCGCCCGCGGACCGGCGGCGCGCGCTGCTGCTGGACTGCGGCAGCCCACGCCTGCTGGCCCGCCGCGCGGCGGTGGCCCGGCTGGTCGACCAGGGGCTGCCCGTGCCGGTGGTGGCGGTGGAGGAACTCGGCACCGAGGCGGACGCGCACCTCGACGACCTGCCGGTGGCCACCGCGCCGGATGACGGGGTGTATGTGCTGTACACCTCCGGCAGCACCGGACGACCGAAAGGCGTCCGGATCCCGCACAGCGCGCTGGAGGCGTTCTTCGCCGCGGTCGACCCGGTGCTCGGCATCACCGATCGGGCACGCTGCCTGAACACGACAGCCCTGCACTTCGACGGTTCGGTGGCGGACCTGCTGTTGCCGCTGCTCAAGGGGGCGCACGTGCGGCTCGGCCCGGCGTTCGTCGTGCCGGCTCGGGTGCTGGACCTCATCGAACGGGACCGGATCACCCACTTCACCGCGGTGGTCTCCACGTTGACGCTGCTGGCCCGGACGGAGCCCGGGTTGTCGGGGCGGGACCTGGGCGCGCTGCGCCGGATCCTCACCGGCGCGGAGGTGCTGAACCCGGCCACCGTCCAGGACTGGCTGCACGCGGCCCCGAATCTCGTGGTGGTCAACGGCTACGGGCCGACCGAGGCGACGTGCGGGGTGACCTTCCAACCGATCGCCGAGCGGGAACCGGGCCGCACCGAGGCGTACCCCATCGGGCCGCCGCTGCCGGGGGTGACGATCCGGTTCCGGGACGCCGACGGCCGGATCACCACGGACGGCCCGGGTGAGATCGCCATCGCCGGGGCGCAGCTGATGAGCGGGTACCTGGACCGCCCGACGGAGGAGGCGGCGGTCTTCCTCGACCACGAGGGGACGCGCTTCTACCTCACCGGCGACATCGGCGAACGCGGCGCGGACGGGGCGCTGCGCTTCGCGGGCAGGCGCGACGACGAGGTGAAGATCAAGGGCTACCGGATCAACCTCAACGAGGTGCGCCGCACCGTGGAGACGCACCCGGCCGTCGGCAGCGCGTTCGTGGCGGCCGTCCCGGATCCGCGCGACGGGCTCTCGCTGGCCTGCGCCGTGGTGCTGCGCCCCCACGCGACCGTCGACCAGCCGGACCCCGACCCCGCCGTCGCCCTGCTGCCACTGACCGGAGACACGGTGGAGGCCCTGCTCAGGCACGTGGGCAACCTCCTGCCCCGATACATGGTGCCGCGGGAGCTGTACCGGCTACCGTCCGTGCCGGTGCTGTCCACCGGCAAACCGGATCGCGCCCGCATCACCGCGCTGCTGCTCGACGAGGCACCGTGAGAACCGCGGCCCTCACCGTCGCGGCCCGCACCGGCTGGTTCACGCCCGCCGAGGACGAGCTGAGGGCCCGCCTCACCGAGCACCTCGCGGCCACCGTCGTACCCATGGTCGACGCCTGGGAGCGGCACGGCGCGGTCCCCCTGCGCGAGGTCCTGACCGGCTTGGCCGCGCGAGGCTGGCTCGGTATGCGGTTCGCCGTCGACCAGGGCGGCGCCGGCGGCACCGCCTGGGAGCACGTGGTCCTAGCCGAATGCCTCGGCGCGCTGTTGTTCGACAGCGTGGGCATGGGGGTGACGGTCCACAACGACATGGTCGCGCCCATGCTGGCCGAGGCCGGCGGGCCGGAGGCCGTCGAGCGTTTCCTGCGCCCGGCCCTGGCGGGGCGCTGCCTGCTCGGGCACGCGGTCTCCGAGCCGGGCGCTGGCGCCGACGTGGCCGCCGTCGCCACCACGGCCACCCCCGAGCCGGGCGGGTACCGGCTGACCGGCGCCAAGCGGTGGGTCGTGGCGGGGCTCACCGCGGACGCCTTCGCGGTGCTGGCCCGGCTGCCCGAGGCTCGTGGGACCTTCGGTCACGTCCTGCTGATGGTGCCGGCCGACGCCCCGGGCGTGAGCAGGGAACCGGCGGACGCCACGCTCGGGCTGCGGACCGCCGGCGTCGCCGGGCAGCTCCGCTTCGACGGCGTGTTCGTGCCCGACGGGCACCGCCTCGGCGGGCACGGCCTCGGACTGGTCACCCAGCTGCGCCAGTTCGAACCGGAGCGCATCCTGTCCGCCTGCCGCGCGATCGCCATGGCGGACACCCTGCTGCTGCGAACCGCCGAGCGGTTGCGGGAGCGGCGTACCTTCGGCGTGCCGATCGCCGACCGTCAGCAGCCCGCCGCGCAGCTGGCAGGCCTGCGCGCCGAGGTGGAGGCGGTTCGCCAGCTCGCGTACACCGGCATCGACCGGTGGGTGACCGGCGGTGCGGTGAACACCCTGTCCGCAGCGGTCAAGCTGCGCTCCAGCCGTCTCACCCGTGAGGTAGCCCGCACCTGCCTGCACCTGCACGGCGCCGAGGGGCAGCTCAGCACCCACCCGGTCAACCGCGCCTTCCGCGACACCCGGCTGTTGTCCATCTCCACCGGATCGGACGAGATGATGCTCACCGCCCTCGCCCGCCTGCGCGGGTGGCCCCAGTGACCGCCGCGTCGGTGCTCGCCTCGACCGTCGGGTCGCGTTGCCCGCAGGGCGCCGCCGACGTCGAATTCGCGACGCGGCTCGACGCCTTCACCGACCGGCACCGCGACGGTCTGCTCGCTGCGGGCGTCTGGGAGTCGGCCGGCCCGCCCGTACGGGAGTTGCTGCGCGCCGTCGGCGAGGCCGGCCTGCTGCGCGACGCGTGGGCCGAGCGTGGCGGCGACCGCGCCGCAGCCCTGTGGCGCGCCGCCGCGTTGCACCGCGCGTTCGCCCGGGTCGGTAACGGCGCGCCGGGCGCGGCGCTGCTCACCCACCTGGAGGTGGCGACACGCCTGCTCGGCGTCCTGCCGACGACACCGGTGGGGCTGGTGGCGGACGCCCTGGCCGGCTCGGCGACCAGTGCGCTGGCCGCCACCGAACCGGACGGCGGCAGCGATCTGACCGCCCTGAAGACCACTGTGGGCGCCGGGGCGGCCGGTGGGCTGACCGTGACCGGAACGAAGTGGTTCATCAGCAACGCCCCGTACGCCGACCACCTGCTCGTACTGGCCGACGACCGCGACGGGCGCACCGGTCGGCGTGGGCCGGCGCTTCTGCTGGTGTCCGCCGGGCCGCGCGTCGGGGTGACCACCCTGGACGGCCTGGGACACACCGGCCTGACCGGTGCGGTGGTCCTCGACGCGGCCCCGGTCGCCGCCGTGCTCGCCGTCGGCGGGCACGGACTGCTGGTGCTGATGCGCCACTGGATCCACGAACGCGTGATGCTCGCCGTCCGGATGGCCGAACTGGCCGAGTCGGTCCTGGACCACGCGGTCGCCGACGCCGGCCAGCGGATCACCTTCGGGGTTCCGCTGATCACCAACCAGCACGTCCGATTCACGCTCGCCCGGCTCGACGCCGCGATCCAGGAGGTGCAGGCGATGGCCGGGCAGAGCCTTCGGCTGCTCGCCGCGGGCGCCTGCCCCGGCGGCTGGGCGGCCGCCGGCAAACACCGGGCCGCCGCAGTGCTGGCCGAGGTGGCCGACGAGGCGCTGCAACTCTCCGGTGCTGACGGCTACCGGCGCGGCCATCCGGCGGAACGGGCCCTGCGTGACGCGACCGGCCTGGCGCTCGCCGGCGGCACCACCGAACTCATGCTCCAACAGATTGATCGAGGGTGACACGATGACACAGCACTCCGTCCACCAGTCCCGGCCCGACCCCGGGTGGGACGCCGACCGCTACGACCGTCAGTTCGGCTACGTGTCCGCGCTGGCCGGCGGTGTCGTCGAGCTGCTCGCCCCGGTGCCCGGCGAGACAGTCCTCGACCTGGGGTGCGGCACCGGTGAGCTGGCCGCCACGATCGCGGCGCGCGGGGCGCGGGTGATCGCGGTCGACGGCGACCCCGCCATGGTCGCCTCGGCCACCGCCCGCCTGGGATCGGACGTGCTACTCGCGGACGGCCACGACTTCCAGATCGACGAGCAGGTCGACGCGGTGTTCTCCAACGCCGCGCTGCACTGGATGACCCGCCCGGCGGAGGTCGTCGTCGCCGTCCGCCGCGCGCTGCGCCCGGGTGGGCGTTTCGTCGCCGAACTCGGCGGTGCGCACAACGTGGCCGGGATCCTCGCCGCCGTCCGTGCCGCGCTGGCCGAGCAGGGTCTGACCGAGGGCGCGCGGATGCCCTGGTACTTCCCGAGCCCGGGGGAGTACGCCACCCTGCTGGAGGCGCACGGCTTCCAGGTGCTGCGGATGGACTACTTCGCCCGGCCCACCGAGTTGACCGACTGCCCGGGCGGTGTCGCCGACTGGGTCGCCATGTTCGGCGCGGCCCTGATCGGCCATGTGCCGCCGCAGCGGCGCGACGCCGTCCTGGCGCGGATCAACGAGCTGGCCGCGCCGACGTT
>NZ_JBEYSL010000179.1:0-12202 GCF_040642735.1 Micromonospora sp. NPDC047753
TACCTGCGGGAGCTGTTGCCCCGACGACCCGACCTCAAGGTGATCATCACCTCGGCGACCATCGAGACCGACCGGTTCGCCCGGCACTTCGCCGGGCCACCCACTGCCGACGAGCCCGACGGCGTGCCCGCCCCGGTGGTCGAGGTCTCGGGGCGTACCTACCCGGTGGAGGTGCGCTACCGGCCCCTCGTCGAGCTCGCCGAGGGCGAGGAGGACGGCGACGGCGACGAGGAGACCGTCCGCGACCAGATCCAGGCGATCGGCGACGCCGTCGAGGAGTTGGCCGCCGAGGGCCCCGGCGACATCCTGGTCTTCCTCAGCGGTGAGCGGGAGATCCGGGACACCGCCGACGCGCTGGGCAAGCTGGTGCAGAAGAAGCGCTCGCTCCTCGGCACCGAGATCCTGCCGTTGTACGCGCGGCTGTCCAGCGCCGAGCAGCACCGGGTCTTCGCCGCGCACTCCTCACGCCGGGTGGTGCTCGCCACCAACGTCGCGGAGACCTCGCTGACAGTGCCCGGCATCAAGTACGTGGTGGACCCGGGCACCGCCCGCATCTCCCGCTACTCCAGTCGGCTCAAGGTGCAGCGGCTGCCGATCGAGCCGGTCTCCCAGGCGTCGGCCAACCAGCGCAAGGGCCGGTGCGGCCGTACCTCGGACGGCATCTGCATCCGCCTCTACGACGAGCAGGACTTCCTCTCCCGGCCCGAGTTCACCGACCCGGAGATCCTGCGGACCAATCTGGCGTCGGTCATCCTCCAGATGACCGCGATCGGGCTCGGCGACCTCGCCGCGTTCCCGTTCATCGACCCACCGGACAAGCGCAACATCACCGACGGCGTCAACCTGCTGCACGAGCTGGGCGCGTTGAACCCGACCGAGGCCGACCCGGAGAAGCGGCTCACCGCGCTCGGCCGACGGCTGGCCCAGTTGCCTGTCGACCCGCGCCTGGCCCGGATGGTGGTCGAGGGTGAACGCAACGGCTGCGCCACCGAGGTGCTGGTGATCGCCGCGGCGCTCTCCATTCAGGACCCGCGGGAGCGGCCGGCGGAGAAGCAGGCCCAGGCGGACCAGGCGCACGCCCGGTTCGCCGACAAGGAGTCGGACTTCGTCGCCTTCCTCAACCTGTGGCGCTACCTACGCGAGCAGCAGCGGGAGCTCTCCTCCAGCGCGTTCCGCCGGATGTGCAAGGCGGAGTACCTGAACTACCTGCGGATCCGCGAGTGGCAGGACATCGTCAGCCAGCTGCGCCAGGTGCTGCGTACCCCGTCCGACGGCGACCGGCGTGGTGGGCGGCCGGCGCGCGACAGCTCGGACGACGCGGACGCCGTCCGGGGCCGCCGAGGTGGCGCGGACCTGCCGGAGGAGATCGACACCCCGAAGGTGCACCAGTCGCTGCTGCCCGGCCTGTTGTCGCACATCGGCCTGAAGGACGCCCAGAAACACGAGTACCTGGGGGCGCGGGGCGCGAAGTTCGGGATCTTCCCCGGGTCGGCGTTGTTCAAGAAGCCGCCGCGCTGGGTGATGGCCGCAGAGCTGGTGGAGACCTCCCGGCTGTGGGGGCGCATTGCCGGCCGGGTTGAGCCGGAGTGGGTCGAGCCGCTGGCGCAGCACCTGGTCAAGCGCAGCTACAGCGAACCGCACTGGGAGAAGAAGCAGGCCGCGGTGATGGCCTACGAGAAGGTCACCCTGTACGGCGTCCCGCTGGTCAGCTCCCGAAAGGTCAACTTCGGGCGGATCGACCCGACGCTGAGCCGGGAACTGTTCATCAGGCACGCCCTCGTCGAGGGCGACTGGCAGACCCACCACCAGTTCTGGGCGGACAACAAGCGGCTGCTCGCCGAGATCGAGGAGTTGGAGAGCCGGGCCCGACGCCGGGACATCCTGGTCGACGACGAGACCATCTTCGGCTTCTACGACCAGCGGATCCCGGCCGACGTGTCCTCCGGCCGCCACTTCGACAGCTGGTGGAAGAAGACCCGCCGCGAGCAACCCGATCTGCTCACCTTCACCCGCGACCTGCTGATCAACGACGGCCGACCGGGGGTGGACGAGGACGACTACCCGGACGAGTGGCAGGCCGACGGGGTGAGCCTGCCACTGACCTACCGGTTCGAGCCGGGCACACCGGACGACGGCGTCACAGTGGACATCCCGCTGCCGCTGCTCAACCAGGTGCCGGCGGAGACCTTCGACTGGCAGGTGCCGGGGCTGCGCGAGGAGACGGTGATCGCGCTGATGCGGTCGCTGCCCAAGGCGATCCGCCGCAACTTCGTCCCGGTGCCGGACTACGCCCGGGCCGCCCTGGCGGCGATCACTCCCGGCGAGGAGTCGCTGCTGGACGCGCTCACCCGGCAGCTGCGCCGGATGACCGGAGTGACAGTGCCCCGCGACGCCTGGGAGCCGGGCAAGCTCCCGGCGCACCTGCGGGTGACGTTCCGGGTCCTCGGCGACGACGAGAAGCCGGTCGCCGAGGGCAAGGACCTGCCGGCCCTGCAACGCCAACTCCGCCAGGAGGTACGCCAGGTGGTGGCGGCCGCCGCGCCGGAGGTGGCCCGCACCGGGCTGCGCGAGTGGAGCATCGGCACACTCCCCCGGACCATCGAGCAGGTCCGCGCGGGTTACGCGGTCACCGCGTACCCGGCGCTGGTCGACGAGGGCGCCACGGTCGGGGTGAGGGTGTTCGACTCCCCCGCCGAGGCCGAGGCGGCGCACTGGGCCGGCACCCGCCGGCTGCTGCGGCTCACCGTGCCGTCCCCGGCGCGGTTCCTGCAGGGGCGGCTGGACAACGAGGCGAAGCTGGCGTTGAGCCGCAACCCGCACGGCGGCGTGCAGGAGTTGATCGAGGACGCGGCCGGCGCCGCCATCGACCGGCTGATCGGTGTGGCCGGTGGGCCGGCGTGGGACGCCGACGGTTTCGCGGCCCTGCGTGAGAAGGTCCGCGCCGACCTGGTCGACACAGTGGTCGAGGTGATGGACCGGGTCCGCAAGGTCCTCGCCGCCGCGTACGCCGTCGAGCAGCGGCTCGGCGCGACCCGCAACCTCGCCGTGGTGGCGGCGCTCGCCGACATCCGCAACCAGCTCGCCGGGCTGGTGCACGCCGGTTTCATCACCGAGACCGGGTACGCGCGCCTGCCCGACCTGCTGCGCTACCTCACCGCCATCGAGCGTCGGCTGGAGCGGCTGGGCGGCAACCCGCAGCGGGACCGCCAGCAGCAGGACCGGATCGCCGTGGTGCAGAAGGAGTACGCCGACCTGCTCGCCAACCTGTCGCCGGCCCGCCGCCAGGAGTCGGCCGTCCGGCAGATCCGCTGGATGATCGAGGAGTTGCGGGTGAACGTCTTCGCCCAGGCGCTGGGCACCCCGTACCCCGTCTCCGAGCAGCGGATCTACCGGGCGATGGACGACGCCGAGGGCCGCTGAGCCGGACCGCAGGGCCGCCGCCGACCTGGTCGCGGCGGCGGCCCCGTCCGGCTTCCTCGCGGCAGCGGTCCCCGGCGGGTCAGGTCAGTGGCTCGACGCCGGGGGGCAGTTCGCCGAGGTTGATCGCCGACTGGATGTAGTCGAGCAGGATGCGCCGAAGCTCCCGACCGGCGTGGGTGGGTACGACGTCGCGCCGACGGGCCACCGCGATGGTCCGCCGCACCCCGGGCGGGGCGAGCGGGGTGATCCGCACGCCCGGCCGCCGGGCCAACACGATGCCGGGCACGAGAGCGATGCCGAGTCCCGCCTCGACGAAGCTGAGCACCGCGTCCATCTCGCCGCCGTCCACCGCGAAGGTGGGCTCGAAGCCCGCCTCCCGACACGCCTGGATGGTCGCGTCGCGCAGGTCGTACCCCTCCCGGAACATCACCATCGGCTGGTCCCGCAGGTCGGTGATGCGCAGCTCCCCGGTCGTCGACGCGGTGGGCACCTCTCCCACCGAGGCCACCACCAGGCTCTCGCGCAGAATCGGGTCGACCCGCAGCCCCGGGTCGGCCCCCTGCGCCGGCATGATGATGAGGGCCAGGTCGAGGTCGCCGCGGAGCAGGTCGCGGACCAGGTCCTGCGAGCCTCCCTCCTCGACGCGCAGGTCGACGGTGGGATGCGCGTCGCGGAACCGGCGCAGCACCGGCGGGGCGAGCGAGGTCGCCAGACTGGGGGTGGCCCCGAGCCGGACCCGACCCCGGCGCAACCCGACCAACTCCTGGACCTCCCGGGTCGCGGTTTCCACGTCGGCGAGGATCCGGGTGGCCAACGGCAGCAGCACCTCACCCGCCGCGGTGAGGGCGATGTTGCCCCTTACCCGCTCGAACAGTGGGGCTCCGAGGTCGGCCTCCAGAGCGTGAATTTGCTTACTGAGAGAAGGCTGAGTGATGCCGACGAGGTCGGCGGCTTGGGTGAAATGTCGTACTTCGGCCACCGCGACGAAGTACCGGAGCTGATGGAGCTGCATCTACATAGCCTACGGCTATCAACACTGCGAGTTTGATGCATTGGACGACTGATCGAAGTGCTCCTAGCGTCGGTCCTGTGGTAATCACGAAGACTCGGTCGCCCATCCGCTCGAACGTCGGCCTCAAGGCCGTCATGGCGGTGACGGGCATCCTGCTGGCGCTGTTCCTCATCGCCCACATGCTCGGCAACCTGAAGGTGTTCACGGGGGAGACCTCGTTCGACCACTACGCGCACTGGCTGCGCGACATCGGCAAGCCACTGCTGCCCGGCGTCTGGTTCCTGTGGATCCTGCGCACCGTGCTGGTCGTGGCGGTCGTCGCCCACATCGTCGCCGCCACCGTGCTGGCCCGGCGCGCCCGCGCCGCCCGCCCGGTCAAGTACGCCCACCGCAAGAAGGTCAACGGCAGCTACGCGGCCCGCACGATGCGCTGGGGTGGAGTGATCATCCTGCTCTTCGTGATCTACCACCTGCTGGACCTGACCACCGGCACGCTGAACCCGGTCGGCGACGAGAGCAAGCCGTACGGCAACGTCGTCGCCGACTTCGCGCCCGAACGCTGGTACGTCACGCTCTTCTACACCCTCGCCATCCTCGCGGTCGGCTTCCACCTGCGCCACGGCGCGTTCAGCGCGTTCCGCAGCCTCGGCCAGCAGACGCCACGCGGTGAGCGCAGGGCGCGTACCGCGGCTCTGGTCTTCGCCGTGCTGCTCTGCGCCGGGTACCTGGTGGTCCCGTTCGCCGTACTCACCGGATTGGTGTCCTGACATGGAACTCTTCACCGAGGGCGACCCGATCGCCGACACCAAGGCTCCCGCCGGCCCGGTCGAGAAGCGTTGGGAGACCCGGCGCTTCGAGGCCAAGCTGGTCAACCCCGCCAACCGCCGCAAGATGACGGTGATCGTGGTCGGCACCGGCCTGGCCGGCGGCTCCGCCGCCGCGACCCTGGCCGAGCAGGGCTACCACGTCAAGTCCTACTGCTACCAGGACAGCCCGCGCCGGGCGCACTCCATCGCGGCACAGGGCGGCATCAACGCGGCGAAGAACTACCGCAACGACGGCGACTCCGTCCACCGGCTCTTCTACGACACCGTCAAGGGCGGCGACTTCCGCTCCCGGGAGTCGAACGTGCACCGGCTCGCCGAGGTGTCGGTCAACATCATCGACCAGTGCGTCGCCCAGGGGGTGCCGTTCGCCCGCGAGTACGGCGGCCTGTTGGACACCCGCTCCTTCGGTGGCGCCCAGGTGCAGCGCACCTTCTACGCCCGGGGCCAGACAGGCCAGCAGCTGCTGCTCGGCGCGTACCAGGCCCTCGAACGGCAGATCGGCCTGGGCAACGTGGAGATGAACACCCGGCACGAGATGCTGGAGCTGGTCCTCGTCGACGGCAAGGCCCGCGGCATCGTCGTCCGGGACATGGTCACCGGCGAGATCAGCACCGAGATGGCCGACGCCGTGGTGCTCGGCTCCGGCGGCTACGGCAACGTCTTCTACCTCTCCACGAACGCCAAGGGCTGCAACGTCACCGCCACCTGGCGCGCGCACCGCAAGGGCGCGTACTTCGCCAACCCGTGCTACACGCAGATCCACCCGACCTGCATCCCGGTCTCCGGCGACCACCAGTCGAAGCTGACCCTGATGAGCGAGTCGCTGCGCAACGACGGCCGGGTCTGGGTGCCGAAGACCAAGGGTGACGACCGCAGCCCGAAGGACATTCCGGAGGACGAGCGGGACTACTACCTGGAGCGGATCTACCCCTCCTTCGGCAACCTGGTCCCCCGCGACATCGCCTCCCGCGCCGCGAAGAACGTGTGCGACGAGGGGCGGGGCGTCGGGCCGACCAAGCTCGGCGTCTACCTCGACTTCGCCGACGCGATCGGCCGGCTGGGCCGCAAGGCCATCGAGGCCAAGTACGGCAACCTCTTCGAGATGTACGAGCGGATCACCGGCGAGGACCCGTACGAGGTGCCGATGCGCATCTACCCCGCCGTGCACTACACGATGGGCGGCCTGTGGGTCGACTACGACCTCCAGTCGAACATCCCCGGCCTGTTCGTGATCGGCGAGGCGAACTTCTCCGACCACGGCGCGAACCGGCTCGGCGCCTCGGCGCTGATGCAGGGCCTCGCCGACGGCTACTTCGTACTGCCCACCACCATCGCCAACTACCTGGCCTCCGGCGGGCTGGACAAGGTCGACGCCACCCACCCGGCGGCGATCGAGGCGCGCACCGACGTCGAGGACCGCATTCGGCGGCTGCTCGCTGTCGACGGCGACCGGACCGTGGACTCGTTCCACCGGGAGCTGGGCCAGATCATGTGGGAACACTGCGGCATGGAGCGCAGCGAGGCCGGGCTGCGCAAGGCGATCGACGAGATCCGTGCCCTGCGCGAGCAGTTCTGGCAGCGGGTCAAGGTGTCCGGCACCGGCGAGGAACTCAACCAGTCGCTGGAGAAGGCCGGCCGGGTGGCCGACTTCTTCGAGCTGGCCGAGCTGATGTGCATCGACGCCCTGCACCGCGAGGAGTCCTGCGGCGGCCACTTCCGGGCCGAGCACCAGACCCCCGACGGCGAGGCGCAGCGCGACGACGACCGGTTCGCGTACGTGGCGGCCTGGGAGTTCACCGCCGACGGCGAGCCCTCGGTGCTGCACAAGGAAGACCTGAAGTTCGAATACGTCCACCCCACGCAGCGGAGCTACAAGTGAACCTGACCCTGCGCATCTGGCGCCAGAAGGGCCCTGAGGACAAGGGTCGGATGGTGACCTACCCGGTCGACGACGTGTCCCCGGACATGTCGTTCCTGGAGATGCTCGACGTGCTCAACGAGCGGCTGATCCTCGCGGGCGATGACCCGGTGGCGTTCGACCACGACTGCCGCGAGGGCATCTGCGGCATGTGCGGCCTGATGATCAACGGCGACGCGCACGGGCCGCAGCGCGGCACCACCGCGTGCCAGCTGCACATGCGGCAGTTCAAGGACGGCGAGACGATCGACATCGAGCCGTGGCGGGCCAGCGCCTTCCCGGTGGTCAAGGACCTGGTCGTCAACCGGAGTGCCTTCGACACAATCATCGCGGCTGGTGGCTACGTCACCGCGCCGACCGGCAGCGCGCCCGAAGCCCACTCCACCCCGGTCGCCAAGGCCAACGCCGACGCCGCCTTCGAGTCGGCGGCCTGCATCGGCTGCGGCGCCTGCGTGGCAGCCTGCCCGAACGGCTCCGGCATGCTCTTCACCGCCGCCAAGCTCACCCAGCTCTCCCTGCTGCCGCAGGGCCAGCCCGAGCGCTACACCCGGGTGATCGGCATGGTCGACGCGCACGACGAGGCCGGCTTCGGCGGCTGCACCAACGCCGGCGAATGCACCCCGGCCTGCCCGAAGGGCATCCCGCTGAACACCATCGGCCGGCTCAACCGCGACTACCTCGCGGCCACCGCCAAGGGAGCGAACAACACCCCCGGCTCCTGAAGGTCCGCCGCACGACACCAGACCGCCGTACCCCGCCTTCCTCGGGGGTACGGCGGTCTTGCTTTCTCGCGGCTGCGGGCTTTGGCCTCGGCCTCCGGCTCCGGCTCCGGGCTTCGGTTGCGGTGGGGCTGGGGCGACCGTCCCCGGCTACGGGCGGTCAGGCTTGATCCCTCCGCCGGGGACGGTCGCCCCAGCCCTGACCCTGGTCACGGCTCGTCCGCACCGTGCGCTCCTGCTGGGGTACGTCGACAGATCCCCGAGCCAGCGCGCTCATGAACCCGGTCCGGTTGAACCGAATCCCCGCCCGCTCCGGCCCGCGGCACCTCATCCCACGCACTGCGGCCCATGCTTTGCGGCCGGCCCACCGCACCTCGACCCGCATCCAGCGCGCCCAGACCCGCCGCTCCCCGCCTGTCCCGTCGCGCCAAGCCTCACTCGGCGCGTCCCTCGCCTCCCCGTCGAACCTTGCTCCACCGGTCGCGCCTTACACCACCCGTCGCGCCGCCGTCTGCCGCGTCGCGCACAGCCCCACCGGTCGCGTATCACGATGATCCACTCGAGTTTCAGGAAGTCGGCCTGTTGCCGGGCCTGGGATGCCGCGACTTCAAGGAACTCGAGTGGATCAAGGCCACGCGGCCCAAGTGCCGCCACGACAAGATGCGTCAAGACACGCATTTCGCCGCCCAATGAGCGGACCCGACGCCCGATGAGCGGACTCGACGCTCGACGCGGGAACTCGACACGCGGATGCGCGAACGAAGCACAACGCGCGGACTCGACACGGCGGATGCGCCGATCACGTGCCCGCCCTGCGAACGCACCAGGGCTGAGCTGCTCCGCCGGCAACGCGCCGGCGGACAAAGTCCACGAGGGCTGGGGGCGACCGTCCCCGGCGTAGGGATCAAGCCTGACCGCCCGAAGCCAGGGACGGTCGCCCCCAGCCCTCACCGCAACCACCGACAAACCCGGCCACCAACAGACCCGCCACCGACAGACCCGGGAGGGAGGACGCGGGAACCACGACCACAGGCCAGGGACGGGCGGCCAGGTTCAAGTGCCCGAGCCCGGGTAGCAGTCCTTTGAGACGGCAGCGTGAAGGGGATGAGGGACATGAAGGCGCTCACCTGGCAGGGCAAGCGGGACGTACGGGTCGAGGAGGTCCCGGACCCTCGGATCGAGGAACCGACCGACGCGATAGTGAAAATCACCTCGACCGCGATCTGCGGTTCCGACCTGCACCTGTACGAGGTGCTCGGGCCGTACCTGAAGCCGGGTGACGTCCTGGGCCACGAGCCGATGGGCATCGTCGAGGAGGTCGGGTCGGAGGTGAGCGGGCTCAAGCCGGGCGACCGGGTGGTGGTGCCGTTCAACATCGCCTGCGGCAGTTGCTGGATGTGCTCGCGCCAGCTCTACGCGCAGTGCGAGACCACCCAGGTCACCAGCGAGGGCAAGGGCGCGTCCCTGTTCGGCTACACCTCGCTCTACGGTTCGGTGCCGGGCGGGCAGGCCGAGTACCTGCGTGTCCCGCAGGCCCACTTCGGGCCGATCAAGATCCCGGAGACCGGCGCCGACGAGCGCTACCTCTACCTGTCCGACATCCTGCCCACCGCCTGGCAGGCGGTGAAGTACGCCGACACCCCGCCGGGCGGCACCCTGGCCGTCTTCGGTCTGGGCCCGGTCGGGCAGTTCTGCGCGCGGATCGGCCGTCACCTCGGCGCGGGCCGGGTGATCGGGCTGGACCTCGTGCCGGAGCGGCTGGAGCTGGCCCGCCGGCACGGCATCGAGGTGCTCGACGTGAGCCAACTGTCCGACGTGCCGGGCGCGTTGATCGACCTGGTCGACGGCCGGGGCCCGGACGCGGTGATCGACGCGGTCGGGATGGAGGCGCACGGGTCGCCTATGGGCAAGCTTGCCCACACCGCCGTCGGCCTGCTGCCGGACAAGCTGGCCCAGACGATGACCGACCGGGCCGGCGTGGACCGGCTGTCCGTCCTGCACGCCGCGCTCAAGGGGGTTCGCCGCGGCGGCACCGTGTCGCTCTCCGGGGTGTACGGCGGCGAGGCGGACCCGATGCCGCTGATGGAGATGTTCGACCGCGGTATCCAGCTGCGGATGGGGCAGTGTCACGTGCGCCGGTGGACCGACGAGATCCTGCCGCTGCTCTCCGGCGACGACGACCCACTGGGCGTGGAGGACCTGCGTACCCACCGGATGCCGCTGGCCCGGGCGCCGCAGGCGTACGAGATGTTCCAGAAGAAGGAGGACGGCTGCATCAAGGTCGTGCTCGAACCATGAGTGCGAGAGTGCCGTGAGCCGGGTGGTCGTGATCGTTGGCGCGACCAGCGGCATAGGCCGGGCGACGGCCCGGGCGTTCGCCGAGCGCGGCGACCGCCTGGTCCTCGCCGCCCGCGCCACCACGACCCTGGCCGAGGTACGCGCTGAGTGCGCCGACGTCGACGTGCTGACAGTGCCGACCGACGTGACCGAGCCGGACGCGCTGGACGCGCTCGCGGAGGCCGCGATCGACCGCTTCGGCCGTGTCGACGTGTGGGTGCACACGGCGGCGGTGATGGCCTACGGTCGCTTCGACGAGTTGCCGCAACGGGTCTTCGACCAGGTGGTACGGACCGACCTGCTCGGCGCTGCCGGCTCGGTGCGGGTGGCGCTGCGGCACTTCCGTGCTGTCGGGGCCGGCACTGTGATCCTCACCGGTTCGGTGCTCGGGCACATCACCGCGCCGTACATGAGCGCGTACGTGGCGAGCAAGTGGGGGTTGCAGGGTCTGGCCCGGACGGTGCAGCAGGAGTTGCGCGACAGCCCGGAGATCCGGCTGTGCCTGGTCAACCCGGGCAGTGTGGACACACCGGTGTACCAGCAGGCGGCCAACTACCTGGGCCGCGTCGGGCGACCTCCGCCGCCGGTGGCCGGGCCGCAGCGGGTGGCCCGGGCCATCGTGCACTGTGTGGACCGACCCCGCCGGGAGGTGTCGGTGGGCAGGCTCAACGTGGTGCTGCGGGCCGGGTTCACCGTGCTGCCGGGGGTCTACGACGTCCTCGTCGGGCCGTTGATGCGCGCGGCCGGCCTGAGTGGACGGTCGGTCGCCGCGCACGACGGCTCGGTCTTCACCGCGAACCCGGCCGGCGAGGCGGTACGCGGCGGCCACCTGCCCGACCTGCGGCAACTCGTGTCCGGGCCGGTGGGCGCGGTGGGCGCCGCGCTGCGCAGACGGTTCGGCTGACCTGTTCGGGACTGTTCGGGACATGTTCGGGGGCATCGTGCATCGATCAACTCGCCTAGGGTGGTGGGCCAGCAAGCGCTCAGGCACACCACGATCGGGGAGACGATTCACCATGCGACTGAACCGCAGAACGGCACTCGGACTGGGCACTGTGGCCACCGCCGGCACCGTGCTGGGCGCCGCCGCCTCGGCGAGCGCAGCCGAGACCACCGAGGCGTCGCCGACCACCCCCGCTCGGGCCGCCCGTCGGGTCGCCTCCGTCTTCGCCAAGCACAGCGCCGAGGCCGGCGGCAACTGGCAGGCGTACGTCAGCGTCGCCGACCCGGCCGGTGCACCGGTGGTAGCGGTCGAGGCTGACGCGGACCGGCGGATCGAGGCGTACAGCGTCAACAAGATCGCCGTCGCCACGGCGGTGCTCGACAAGGTCGACCGGGGCCTGCTCACCCTGGACCAGCAGGTCGAGGTGAGCTCGACAATCGTCGTACCGGGCGGCGACGGCATCTTCAGCCTGGATGGCGCGTACCCGAGCCTGGTCACCATCGGGCACGTGCTGGCCAACCTGTTGACCGTCTCGGACGACACGGCGGTGCGGCTGTGCGGGCTGGTCGCCCCGGCCGCCGAGATCAACTCCATCCTGGTCGCCAAGGGCTTCCCGAACACCCAGGTCGAGCCGGTGGCCAACCCGAACCGGTTCTTCCTCGGCACCAGCACCCCCCGGGAGACGCACGACCTGCTGCGCGCCCTGGTCGCCGGCACGCTGCTCTCCCCCGCCTCGACGACGTACCTCTTGGGCCTCCTGCGCTCCCCGGTGGCGTTCACCGACGGCATCCGGCGCACCATGTCCTCGGACGAGCGGGCCCGGATCGCCACCAAGGCCGGCTGGTACGCCGACGCCCGGCACGAGGCCGGTGTGATCTTCGACCGCTCCGGCGCGGCGGTGCTCACCTACGCCCTCTTCGCCGACGGGCAGGCCAACCCGGACGACTTCGGCGCGACCCACCCGGCGGTGCAGGCCCGCGCAGCCATGGGCCCGAAGTTCCTGGCGGCGGTGGACCGGATCGCGGG
>NZ_JBEYSL010000180.1:0-12183 GCF_040642735.1 Micromonospora sp. NPDC047753
CCGGCGATGGCGCCTCCGGTGAACGCGAGGCCGGCGGCGGTCAGGGCGGTCTTACGGATCAGATCGGTACGCATGATGGCGTGCTCCTCTGCCTCGGGGGATTTCCACACCCACACCCGGGGGTGAGTGGTGGTGTGGGGAAAGTTCGTCTGCCCGGCGACCCGCAACGGGGGTCGGCGTCGGGACGGGGTGTAACGGGTGCCGGTGGCGGATCATTCCGCCTACCCGCTAGGGGCCGGCCGTTGTGGTGCTCGGCCGTTCGGGGGTGTAACCGGGGCGGCCTGCCGGGTGTTCCCGGCGGCTGTTCCGGCGGCCGGCCCGCGGTGACCCGGGCTGCTGCGGTCGTCTGCCACGTATAACGACCCGGCCCGGCCCACGATTCCGCCGCCGGGGTGGCCCCGGCCACCCGACACGCACCATCAAATCGGATGAACCGCCCGCCGCGCTGGCTGGACGATACGGACACGCCGGGCGAGATGGGGTGATCGACGGAATCCTGCAAGTCGCGTGCCACGGACATCCCGACGGCATGACCATGGCCAGGCATCATCGCCCATCAAGGGGGCGAGCGGGGCAGCCATCGTGAAAGTGGTCGGCCATCCCCGCCTGCGTCATCGGCGGGCCGCCTGGGTCGGGCCGGCGCGGGGGGCAGGGTGCCATGTGGGCTGGGCCGGTCTCGGGCAGGGCGCCGTGATCGGGTCCTTTCTGATGTGTGAATTGCTCCCATTGGTGCGGGCGAGGGCGGGATTGCGCCACGCGAGGTGCGGCGGCGACCAATTCGCGTACGCACCAATGCTCTGCTGTCGGAACGGGCTTCGCCGCGTCCCGCGCCACACCGTCGGAAACGGTCGAATTCGAGCGAGTCGCACTGCGGTCGCTTGCCGCGAGCGCCAGTGGCCAAGCCCGGCCATCGTTGCCAACCGACCAAAATGGTCGATCTGCTCTGGATTCGACCTCAATTTTATCAACGAAATTGCGTATGGTTAAACGCAGTGGATCTATGTATTGTCTGCCGCAAGACTTCTTGGGCTGCTCTACGGGGGTGCGGCTGTGGTTCTACTTCGTCATGCCTGGCTGGCAAATATTACGGCCGGCACCCTTTTGGCGGGCGCGATAGCGGTTGTCGGGGCGAGCGGTCAAGCCACCGCTGCCCCCGAATCGGACCGTTGTTCCGCAGCCGCCACCGGCGGTGCGGCAATGGCGCCATCCGAGAATGCAGCGATCTCGCTCGCACGCACCTGCGAGACGGCGGTCGAAGTGCTGGCGGCAGCCTCGGAGACCACGAAGGTCTTCGCGCAACCCTCCGGTGAACTCACCCTAGAGTCGTGGGCCGAGCCGCAGTGGGCAAAGGTCGGTAGTCGTTGGCGGGGGATCGACACGACGTTGGCGGTCGGTGGCGACGGTCGCGTCCGTCCGGTCGCCTCCACGGCCGACGTGGTCTTCTCCCAGGGCGGACAAGGCCCGTTCGCCACCATGACGGGCGCTGGCGCGGACTTCTCGCTCGGGTGGCCGAGCGCGCTGCCGCAGGGCGTCATCCACGGCGACACGATCACCTACCCGAACGTCTATCCGGACGTCGACCTGGTGGTGCGTGCCGAACGCGGGGGCTTCTCGCACCTGCTGGTGGTCAAGAGTGCTGTGGCGGCGAAGAACCCGGCAGTCCGGGAGACGCGGTTCGTCCTCGGCGGATCGGCCGACGTGGCGGTGACCGACAATCGCGTCACCATCTCCGGTCCGGGTGGGTTGTTCGCGGCTGCCCCGCCGGCGATGGCATGGGACTCGACGGCGGCGACTGGTGAGCCCTCCGCCGGGAAGCGGGGTGCCGGGACCCTCGACTCCAGCCGGGAAAGCGCCGTGACCAGCTCCAGTGTCAGTGGTCCGTCCGACGCCGCTGCGGTGGCTCGGGTCGACGTACGTGTCGACAAAGGATCACTCACAGTGGCCGTTGACCCGGCGGTGTTGAGCGGAACGCAGTTCCCGGTCTTCATCGACCCGAGCTATGACCTGAAGTGGGCCAGGTGGGCCCCCGTGAATGATTCCAACGGAAACACCCAGTGGACCTCGGGTAGTTCCTGGCCCCGCGAGGTGGCCCGCGTCGGCTCAAATTGGGACGACCACGGGGACATCTGGCGGTCGCATTTCTACTTCGATATCTCAGCGATGTCGGGCCGGCGTCTCGTGAATACGACGAGTGTCGACGCGTACCTGGTGCACACGGGTAACTGTAATGAGTCTGTCGGCATCTGGCAGACGAACTCATTGGCAAGCAGCACTCCCACCTGGAATGGCATGGCCGGTACGTGGCTGCATGAAGGGCCGCTGCAGACCAAGACGGTCGGGGCCAACTGCGGTCAGTCGGCCAATTGGCAGAGTTTCAACGGAGGAAACGTCGGCTACCACGTCCAGCGGCACGCGAACGCAGGCGCTGCCTCGATAACCTTCGGCCTCAGGATGGGGAACGAGAGTGGTGGACACTGGGCCAAGTTCGATCCGGCCAACGTCAGATTGAAGGCGACGTACCAGTCCCGGCCTTCCTCTCCGGTGGCGATCCGCACGTCGCCCGGAGGCAACTGCAGCACGACGTCACCGGGGCCATGGGTCAACGTCCCCACTCCGACGCTCTACGGCAAGGCCAGCGACGGCGACGGCTCGGTGAAGGTGCAGTTCGACATCAACGGTCCGACCAACCCCCCTGACCACACCTCGGCATGGACCACCTCCGGCGTCGAGCGTGGATGGACCGCCCCCGCTCTCGTCGACGGGGCCTACAACTGGCGGGTGCGGGGTTACGACGACGTGGACGGCGAGGCCACCGGTTGGACGGGATACTGCTATTTCCGGGTCGACCACACCGCTCCCACCACGCCAGTGGTCACCCGCGTCTCGGGCACCCCGGTCGCCGGCGCGCCTGTGACACTCAGCTTCACCTCCGCTGACGCCATGTCCGGCGTCAAGCAGTTCGCCTACGGCATCGGCACCGACGCGATGCAGGCCTTCCAGGCATCCGGCGGCACGACGACCGTCACCTTCACTCCGGAGGTCGGCCGAACTGTCGTCTACGTCTGGGCGCAGGACAACGCCGGCAACTACTCGGCGCGGACCGCGTTCAACTTCTTCACCGGACGGATCACCCAAGCCCAGCCACAGGCCACCTGGAGGCTCGATGGGAACGGATTCGACGACTCGGGACAGGGACGCGATCTGACCCTCGGCAGTGGGGTCAGCTATGGCGCCGATCGCAAGGGAGTGCCGGGTGCCGCCCTCGCCATGAGCGGTGCGGGTTGCGCGAAGAGTGCACCGACGGTTCGCACCGACGCGGAGTACACCGTCTCCGGTTGGGTGAACCTGGCCGACAAGTCTTCCCTCCGTACCGTGATCGCTCAGGTCGGTACGGCACGGCCTTCGTTCTACCTCCTCTACCACCACGTCCATGACCGCTGGGAGCTGGCGGTGACCGGCGGCGACTTCGACGGCTCGCCCTTCGCCAGCATCTACGCGCCGACGTCCACGCCGCTTGGCCAGTGGCAGCATGTGGCGGCCACTGTGGACCCGGTGGCGCGGATCATGCGGCTGTACGTGAATGGGCAGTTCGCGTCCGAGGGTGAAATTCCGTTCACGCCATGGAACGCGAAGAGCCGCTTCCTTGTCGGTTGCTTCGGGAGCGCGGATTCGGAGTTGTACCACCTGATCGGCGGGATCGACCACGTCGGCGTCTGGCAGGGCCTGCTCTCCGAGGAACAGATCGCCCGTGCCGCCGCCGAACTGCCCGCCGGCCTGGTCGGCGACTGGCAGCTGCGCGGTAGTGGCGCCGAGGCCACCGGCCGATCCTCCGACGCGGTGGTGCCGGAGGACGTGCCGTGGGTCGAGGACCAGCACGGCCGGGTCGCGTCCGCACTGAGACTGAACGGCCAGCAGCAGTGCGCTACGACGAGCGGGCCTGCGGTGCGGACCGACGAGTCATTCACGATCGCGACGTGGGTCAAGGTGGACGACCCGGGTCTGGGCAACCAGACGGTCATCGGTCAGGACGGCGAACGGCACAGCGGCTGGTATCTCGGCACGCGGGTGTTGGACGGCACCCACTACTGGGGCTTCCTGATGATGGACGTCGATTCCGACGGCTCCTCGGCGCCGTGGGCGAGATCCCCCGCTGGTATGGCTGCCGACGTGGGTAGGTGGACCCATCTGACTGGCGTCTACGACGCCACAGCCCAGCGGATGACCCTGTATGTCAACGGTGTCCTGGCCTCGTCGGCCCCAAGGCTGGCGGCACCCTGGCAGGCCAACGGGCCGGTCACCATCGGCTGTGCGAAGTACACAGGTATTCCTGTGGATCACGTCGTGGGGTCGGTCAGTGGTGTGCAGGCCTGGCAGGGCGCCCTCACCGCCGCCCAGGTGGCCGCCGCGCACGGAGGTAACCCGGGGGTGAAGCTGGAGGGTCTGTGGCCGCTGGACGGGCCGGCCAGCGACACGCCGACATACCTGACCGACACGTCCGGCAACGGCCGCGACCTGACCATCACCGGCCCGTACGCCTGGGCACGCGATCGGGGCTTCGGTCGGGACGGTGCCCTGGGCCTGGAGTTGGCCGAGAACTCCTGCGCGGAGGCTCCGGGTCCGCTCGTGCCCCTCGGCCCCGCCACCCGCCGCCGGAGGGAGGAAGCAGGTTCAGTAACTGGTCAGGACGTCTCGGCGAGCGTCACGGTCGCCGACTTCTCGACACCGTTGCGCTTGAACTGCACCTCGACCCGGTCGCCGACCTTGCCGGCCTGCACCGCGCCGACCAGGTCGTCCGAGTCGTTGACGGGCTTGTCGCCGAACCGGGTGACGACGTCGCCGCGCTGGAGGCCGGCCTTCTCCGCCGGGCTGCCCGGGGTGACCGACGCGACAAGGGCGCCGCCGCCCTCGGCCGGGTTGACGCCGACTCCGAGCGACGGGTGGCTGACCTTCTCGCCACGCTGGAGCTTGCCCGCGACGTCCTTGGCCTTGTTGCTGGGGATGGCGAACCCGACACCGATGTTGCCGGTGCTCTGCCCGGAGGTCGCGATGGCGGTGTTGACGCCGATCACCTCGCCCCGGGTGTTGACCAGCGCGCCGCCGGAGTTGCCGGGGTTGATCGGGGCGTCCGTCTGGAGCAGGCCGGAGATCGAGGAGACCGCCTGGCCCTGCTGCTGGGTCGGGTCCTGCGGCTGACCCTCACCGGCCCGGATGGTGCGGTCCCGGGCGCTGAGGATGCCGGAGGTCACCGAGCCCTGCAGACCGAGCGGGCTGCCCAGGGCGAGCACCTGGTCGCCGACCTGCATGGCGTCGCTGTCGCCGAACTTGGCCGGCTTGAGGTCGCTCACCCCGTTGGCCTTCACCACGGCCAGGTCGGTCTTCGGGTCGGTGCCGATGATCTTCGCGTCGGCGGTCGTGCCGTCGGCGAAGACCACCCGCACGGCGTCGCCGGCGGCGGACGCGACCACGTGGTTGTTGGTCAGCACGTACCCGTCGGCGCTGAGCACCACCCCGGAGCCCTCACCGCTGCCGGTGGTGATCGAGACGACGCTGTCCTGCACCGACGCGGCGATCTTCGGCAGGTCCGCGCCATTGATCACGGGAGCCGCGGAGTAGGTGCGGGTGATGCCGCCGCCGTCGCCGTCGAGGGCGAGGGCGAGCGCACCACCGGCGACACCGGAACCGAGCATCAGGGCGAACACCGCGACGCCGGCACCGGCGAACTTGGCGATTCGACCCGGCCGGGGGCCGCTGCCGGGCGGCGCGACCTGCGGGCCCCACGGCGGGACCGGCTGGCCCGGGTGCTGTCCGGGGTGCTGGGCGTGCTGGGCGTGCTGCCCGGGGTGCTGCGGGTGCTGCCCGGGGTGCTGCTGGTGCTGGGCGTACGGCATGCCCGGCTGGCCCCCGCCGGCCCAGCCGGACTGCTGGCCCTGGTACCAGGGGGCACCGGGGTAGTGGCCGGCCGGCTGCGGGTAGCCGGGCTGGCCGGGCGCCGGGTGACCGGAGACCGGGTACGGCGGTGCGGACGGCGTGGCGGCCGGGCGCTCGTAGCCGGTCGACGGCTCGTACCCGGTCGGCTGGCCGGCGGGCGCGGCGTACCCGGCCGGGGTGGCGGCGGTGGTCTCCGCGTCACCGGTGGTGGAGGCGACCGTCGGGTCGCCGCCGGTCGAGACGACCGGTACGGGAGTGGTCGGGGAGTCGGACTGCACACGCTCGTCGCGCGGCAGCTCGGCGGTGGGGTGCGACGGCTCGGCGTCGGTGGGGGCCGGCCGGCGCTGCGGGTCGGACTCGAACTCGGTCATGGGACTACCTTCTCCCTCCGCACTGCAATCAACCTGGAACCGTCCTGGAAGTTGGCTGAAAGTCACTCCCCCGCGCTGTCGACCTGCGCCAGCAGCGGCAGCCGCACCCGGAAGGTGGCCCCGCCGCCGGGCGTCTCGGCCACCTCGACCAAACCGTGGTGGGCGGCGACCAGCGCCGCCACGATGGCCAGGCCAAGGCCGGTCCCGGTGTTGCCGTCGGCTCGTCGGGTACGGGCCGCGTCGGCCCGGTAGAACCGTTCAAAGACTCGTTCGGCCTGCTCGGCCGAGAGACCGGGGCCGGTGTCGACCACCTCCACGACGGCGAAGCCCCCGGGTTCGGCGCGCAGCCGTACCCGGACCTCAGCCTCCGGTGGGGTGTGCGTGAGCGCGTTGGTGACCAGGTTGCCGATCACCTGCCGCAGCCGCGCGTCGTCGGCGGAGACGACGAGCGGGCCCGATTCGGGAGCGATCTCCAACTCGATCCGCCGCTCCGGTGCCATCGCCCGCGCGGCCTGCACCGCGTCGGAGGCGAGCACCGGCAGCTCCACCGGGGTCAGCGAGAGCGGACGTTCCATGTCCAACCGGGCGAGCAGCAGCAGGTCCTCCACCAGCAGACCCATCCGGGACGCCTCGTCCTCGATCCGGCGCAACAGGCCGGCGGTCTGTTCCGGCTCACGGGCCGCACCCTGCCGGTACAGCTCGGCGAAGCCGCGGATCGTGGTGAGCGGAGTCCGCAGCTCGTGCGAGGCGTCGGCGACGAACTGCCGCATCCGTTCTTCGGAGCGGATGGCCCGCGCCTCGGACGCCTGAGCTGCGGCGGCGGCATCCCGGGCGGCGCTCTCCGCCCATCGGGCCGAGGTCTCCGACGCGGCCCGGGCGGTGAACGCCGCCTCGATCTGGGTGAGCATCGCGTTCAGCGCGCGCGACAGCCGGCCCAGTTCCGAGGTTGGCTCGGCCTGACCCTCCTCCGGGTCGGGCACCCGGCGGGTCAGGTCACCGCCGGCGATCGCGGCGGCGGTCTGTTCGATCTCGACGAGGGGCTTGAGGCTGGTCCGGACGATCGCGGCACCGACCGAGGCCAGCATGATCAGCACTGCGCCACCGACCAGTAGGTCTATCCAGACGAGCTGCTTCACCGCCCGGTCCACCTCGGTCAGCGGCTGACCCACGGCCAGCACCGAGCCGTCCGGTTGGGGGGCGTAGTACACCCGCCAGCGGGTGAGGCGATCGTGTGAGATGACGGTGCGCGGCTCGCCCTCCGCCGCCTCGAAGTCCTTGCGGGTGGCGGGAAACGTGGGCAGCTGGGCGGGGTAGAAGGTGCGCGTGTCGTACTGGGGGTCGTACACCTGCCGCTCGTCGGCCACGATCACGACGTAGTCGCTGGGCAGCATCGCGCCGACCTCACCGCTGCGCAGCTTCTGAAGAAACTGGCCGAGGCCCTGGGCGGTCGACCGGACCTGCCCGTCGACCTGGCCCTCCAGGTAGTTGCGGAGGAAGTACGCGGTCAACGAGCTGATCACCAGAAGCGCGACGGCGACCAGCGCGAGCACCGAGGCGACCAGCTTCACCCGCAGCGGAACGCTTCGCACCCGCCCCTTCGCCTGCTGGACAGCGTTCACGCCGCCGGCTTGCGCAGGACGTACCCGACCCCGCGAAGAGTGTGGATCAGCCGGGGTTGGGTGGTATCGACCTTGCGCCGCAGGTACGAGATGTAGGACTCGACGATGTTGTCGTCGCCACGGAAGTCGTAGTTCCAGACGTGGTCGAGAATCTGCGCCTTGGACAGCACCCGGTTGGCGTTGAGCATCAGGTACCGCAGCAGCTTGAACTCGGTCGGCGAGAGCTGCACCCGCTGGCCGGCCCGGTGCACCTCGTGGGTCTCCTCGTCCAGCTCCAGGTCGGCGAAGGTGAGCCGGGACGGGGCCTGCTCGCCGGTGGTGGTGCGACGCAGCACGGCGCGGATCCGGGCGGTCAGCTCCTCCAGGCTGAACGGCTTCGTGACGTAGTCGTCGCCACCCAGGGTCAGCCCACGGATCTTGTCGTCGGTGGCGTCCCGGGCGGTCAGGAACACCACGGGGGTACGCGTGCCGCCCTCGCGGAGCATCCGGATGACCTCGAAACCGTCGAGGTCGGGGAGCATCACGTCGAGTACCACCAGGTCGGGCCGGTGGTCCTTGGCGGCGTTGAGCGCCGCGCTTCCACTTGTCGCGGTGGCCACGTCGAAGCCCGCGAACCGCAGGCTCGCGGAGAGCAGTTCGAGGATGTTGGGGTCGTCCTCGACGACAAGCAGTCGCGCCTCGGTCTGGGTAGCGGGCATGCGCCCATCATCGGTGACGTCACTGCGCCACCGCTGGACGCTTCCTGCAAAAAGGCTGTGAGTCACCGACCGTCCGGCGACGCCGATCAGCGCAGCAGGCGACGCAACCCGTCCAGGGCGCCGTCGAGCAGCCGGATCGCGGTGCGCAGCTGGGTGTCGCTGAACTGTCGGGCGCGCATCAGCCGGCCCACCTCGGCGGTGAACGCGGCCAGCCGCTGGTCAAGTTCGTCGAACAGCTCGGCCTGCGGCCCGGCGGTCGACGCCGGCCTGGGCGGCGGTGCGGGCGCCTCCCACCGGGCCCGCCGGGTCTGCCGGGTGGCCTCGCTCAACTCCCGCTTGAGGTCGCGGGCCGATCCGCGTACCTCGCTGCGGATCTCGCCGGCCAGGCTGGAGAGGTCCGCCACGGAGGCCGCGATGTCCGTTTCCAACGCTGTCAACTCACCGGCCCGCTGGCGCAGCTCCGCCCGGCCAGCGTCGGTGATGTCGTACGTCTTGCGGCCGCCGGCCGCCGTGTGGCTGACCAGACCCTCGACCTCCAGCCGTTGCAGGCGGGGGTAGATGGTGCCGGCGCTGGGCGCGTACAGACCGAGGAAGCGGTCCTCCAGCAGGCGGATCAGCTCGTAGCCGTGCTTCGGGCCGTCGTCGAGGAGCTTGAGCAGGTAGAGCCGGAGCCGCCCGTGGCTGAACACGGCGGTCACGGCAGCTCCTCTCCATCGTCGTCGACGGCTCGGGCGAGCAGGGCGATGCTCCCCGAGGTCGCGGAAGCCCAGAGCTTACCGTCGCCGGCGCCGAGCACCCCCTCGCTGCTGGGCAGCGGGAACGTCGAGCTGCGCAGCTGCGGAAAGCCGCTGGTGATCCGGCCGGAGGCGGTTGTCAACTGGACGGCGAGGTCGCTGTCCGCGCGGACCCGGACGGTGATGCTGCCCGAGATGGTGGTCAACCGGATCTCGCTGCCCCGGGGGTTGTCCAGATCGCAGGTGATGGCGCCGGAGACGGTCTGGGCCCGCACCCGGTCGGCGGCGCTGTCGGCGAGGATCACCTCCCCGGAGATCGTCTCCACCGTGAGATCACCGCGGACGCCGAGCGCCTCCACCGGGCCCGAGGTGAGCTTCGCCGAGGTGCTGCCGCGCAACCCCATCAGGGTGATCTGGCCGGCGACGACGTGGGCGGTGGTCTGCCGACGCAGGCCGGAGGCGACCAGCGAGCCCGCGACCAGGCCCAGATCGGCGAGGACGTCGGCGGGCACGGCGATGGAGACGTCCACCCGGGGATAGCGGTGGATCATCCGGAACCAGCGCAGGACGTCGGGCCAGCCCCGACCACGCTCCTGGCGGACGCTGAGCCGACCGTCGGTGTGGTCGATCAGGACCGGCCGACGGCCGACCTGGGTCACGTCGATCCGGGTCGGCCCGTCGGTGGCGACCACGTTGAGCCGCCCACTGATCAGTCGAACGTCCAGCCGGACGACCGGAGCGTCCACTGTGAGCCGTTGCGGGCTCTCGACCGTCCAACCGGCCATGGCGTCCCCCTCTCGACGACGTGCGGAGGGCACGCCGAACAGAAGAAGACTGTAACGCGATACATCGCGACATCACAAGACTGTCGCGACTCTCGCGCCGCCGGGGCGGTAGTGCGGGCGTACCTCCCCTAGGCGGCCAGGTCCAGGTCGCTGCCCGTGGCGGGCGGTGGCACGGAAACGGCCGGGGTCGCCGTCGGGACCGGCCGCAGCCGGGGCCGCGCCACGGCACCCGCCGTGGGCACCAGGTGTACGGCCGACTCGGCGGCCCGGGCCAGCAACCGCCGGTCGGCGTCACGGGCCGGGTGCAGCGCGGCGGCGATCGTCACCGAGACCACCAGCTCCCGCGCCGCCACCACCCGTGCCACCGAGCGCAGCAGGGTGTCGGCGCCGAGGAAGGCGGCTGCCGTGGTGGTCGCCCCGGTGGCCGCACAGCGGTAGGTGAGCCGCAGCGGGACCACCGGGCTGCCCGTGTCGATGGCCGCCTGGAACGTCGCGGGCCGGAACCCACCGCCGGGGCGGCAGTCGGTGGCATCGTTCCCGGCACACCACGTCGTACCCTCCGGGAAGACCGCCACCGACCGCCCTGCGCGCAGCGCGTCGGCGACCCGGGCGACGGTCCTCGGCAGCGCCAACGGCCGGGCGCGGTCCACGAAGACCGTGCCCGCCGCCGCGGCCAGCAGACCAACCACCGGCCAGGAGCGGATCTCCCGTTTCGCCACCATCCGGGTGGGCGCGACCGCCAGCACTGCCAGGATGTCCAGCCAGGAGGCATGGTTCGCGACCAGCAGCGCGCGCCGCCGGGGCAACCGACCCCGGACCACGAGGCGGACGCCGAAGGCGCGCACAGTGGTCCGCGCCCAGCCACTGACCAGCGCCTGCCGTTCCGAAGTGGGGAGCACCGGCAGCAGCGCCACCACCGGAATTCCGGCCAGCAGCATGCCGAGCACGGCGACCAGCCGGAGCACCCGGCGGGCCAGCGGCACCGTGGGCACCTCGCCGGCCGCTGGCAGGCAGTCGTCGTCGCAGCCCGAGGAGGGCCGCCACAGGTCGAGCGGCACGGCGCTCACCGCTGCTCACCGCCGAGGAAGTGCCGCAGGTAGCGCGGGTTCATCCGGTCCAGGGAGAAGAGGACGTAGAAGTCCGCGCACCCGAAGTCGCTGTCGTAGGACGGCTCGCCGCAGATCCACGCGCCGAGTCGGAGGTAGCCACGCAGCAGCGGCGGAACCGCCACCCGCCCGGCCGGGGCACCGGCGACCGGGCTGGCGGCAGCCGCCTCGGCGAACCAGGGCCGCAACGGGCGGACCCGCAGCGGCGGCGGCGACAGGTGCCGGGCCCGGGCCTGGGTCCACACCTCGGCCACCGTCCGCCCGCCGTCAGCCACCGGCACCGACGCGCAGCCGCCGAGCCAGTGGGAGCCGCGTAGGTGCAGGTACCGGATGATGCCGGCCCACATCAGGTTGATCACCGCGCCGGAGCGGTGGTCCGGGTGCACGCAGGACCGGCCCGCCTCGACCAGGTCGTCGCGGAGCGGGTCGAGCGGCCTCAGGTCGAACTCGTCCTCGGCGTAGCGCCGGCTGGTGCGCCCCGGCGGTAACAGCCGGTACGTGCCGACCACCTCGCCGGTGCTGTCCTCGCGGACGATCAGGTGGTCGCAGTACGCGTCGAAGGGGTCCACGTCCAACCCGGCCTCGCCGGGAAGGAGGGTGGCGCCGAGCTCGGTGGCGAACACCTCGTGGCGCAGGCGTTGCGCGGCCGCGACCTGGGTGGGGTCGTCGGCGATCAGCAGGGTGTATCCGCTGGTCTTCAGGGGTGCGCCAGCGGCATGCAGAACGGCCATGGGATCTGTGTAAGGGCCCGGGTTGCCATTCACGGGGACCACTGGTGTCGGCAGGATGAACGCCGGCCGGCAGATGGCTCTCACCGCGATCGTGCGAGGCTGCGGTACGGCCCGGCGACGACGCCGGCACGTTCCACCGGAGGCCGACAATGCGCATCGAAACCCGCTACAACGGGCCCGCCGGTTCCGGCAACGGCGGCTGGAGCGCGGG
>NZ_JBEYSL010000181.1:0-12170 GCF_040642735.1 Micromonospora sp. NPDC047753
GCCCAGAGCGGTTGGACGGCGGCCAGCCGGGACAGCAGCTCCGGCGCGCCGAGCAGGTAGCCGATCCGCAGCCCGGCCAGGCCCCACGTCTTGGTGAGGCTGCGCACCACGAGCAGCCCGGGCAGGTCGCGGCGTTCGGCCAGCGACTCCGGTTCGCCGGGGTGCCCTGAGGCGATGGTGGTGTCCGCGAACGCCTCGTCGACCACCAGCACCCGGCCGGGGCGGGCCAGCGCGGCCACCGCCTCGGCCGGGTGTAGCACCGAGGTCGGGTTCGTCGGGTTGCCGATCATCACGAGGTCGGCGTCGGCGGGCACCCGGGACGGGTCGAGCCGGAAGTCGTCGGCGGCGTCGAGCAGCACCCGCTCGACCGGATGTCCGGCGGCCCGCAGCGCCGCCTCCGGCTCGGTGAACTGAGGGTGCACCACCACGGGGCGGCGCACGCCGCGCAGCGCCTGAGCGATCAGCACGAACCCCTCGGCGGCGCCGGCGGTGAGCAGCACCTCGTTCGGGTGACGGCGGTGTCGGGCGGCGACCGCCGCCCGGGCCGGCGCCGGGTCCGGATAGCGGGCCAGGTCGGTCAGGGTCGCGGCGATCGGGTCGGCCAGCCAGGCGGGCGGCCGCGCCCGACGGACGTTGACAGCGAGGTCGATCAGACCGGCGGTCGCCTCCGCGTCGCCGTGGTGGGCGAGGTCCGGCTCGACCCCGGCGGGTGGGGCGACAGCGCTCGGCTGATCAGACATGTCCGCGATCCTGCCGGGAAGGTGGCCGGTGGGACAGCCGATCCCGACGTAAGCCGCGTCACCACTCGCCGGTTTAAGAGTTCTTCTCATGTGCGAATCGGAAATGTCATAACTTGACCAGGTGAGCAACCGACCCCTTGCTGCCGCTGGTCGTCTCGTCCCTCTCCTCCGCGCCGGACTGATCGCCGGAATCGTGATCGCCGCCGTCGCCTACCCGGTCGTCGCCCTCACCGGGCTCGGCGCGAAGGCCACCGCGCACGCCGTGGACCAGAAGACCCGGGTGCTGAAGACCGCCCTGCCCGCCGAGACCTCGTACGTGTACGGCCCGGACGGCAAGACCGTGCTGACGATGTTCTACGAGGAGTACCGGCAGTACACGAAGCTGTCGGACATGTCGCCGAACATCCAGCAGGCGATCATCGCCGCCGAGGACTCCCGCTTCTACCAGCACCACGGCGTCGACCCGAAGGGCGTGGCCCGGGCCTTCGTCTCCAACGCCCGCTCCGGCGGCTCCCAGGGCGCCTCGACACTGACCATGCAGTACGTCCGGATGGCCCTACGGGACAGCGCGACCACGCCCAAGGAGGTCCAGGAAGCCACCCAGCAGACCAGCCTGCGCAAGGTCAAGGAAATGCGGATGGCGCTGGACCTGGAGAAGGAGATCAGCAAGGAAGAAATCATGGAGCGCTACCTGAACTCGGCGTACTTCGGGCACCGCGCGTACGGCATCTACGCCGCCAGCGAGATCTTCTTCTCCAAGACCCCGAAGGACCTCACCCCGGTCGAGGCCGCCACCCTCGCCGGACTGGTCAAGTCCCCCTCGGAGTACGACCCGGCCGACTCCGACCAGAAGGAGGCCACCGGGCGGCGCAACTACGTGCTGGACCGGATGAGCCAACTCGGCTACCTCTCCCCCGACTCGGCCACCGCCGCCAAGTCCGAACCGATCCGGCTCAAGCTGACCACCCCACCGCACGACTGCGCCGCCGTGGCGGAGAAGTACAACAGCTGGGGCTTCGCCTGCGACTACCTGAAGAACTGGTGGAGCGCCCAGCCCGCGTTCGGGGCGAACCGGCTGGAACGGATGGACAACCTGCGCCGGGGCGGCTACCGCATCGTGCTCAGCATCGACCCGAAGATCCAGGAGGCCGCGGAGAAGAACGTCGGCACCAAGGAGGCCACGGGCAGCCCGTTCGCCAACGGAATCGTGGTCTCCGAGCCGGGCACCGGGCGGGTGAAAGCCATGGCGGTGAACCGGACGTACTCGCTGGACCTGGCCGAGAACCCGCAGAGCTCCAACCCGGAGGCCGGGCCGAACGTGAAGGCCAACTACCCGAACACTGTGGCACCGCTGCTCGGCGGCGGTGACCTGGCCGGCTACCAGGCCGGATCGACGTTCAAGATGTTCCCGATGCTGGCCGCGCTCGACGCGGGCATGACCCTCTCCACCTCGTTCAACGCCCCATACCGCTACCGCTCCGAGGTCTACGACGGCTGGGCGCCCTCCAACGCCAGCGGCGCCATGTCCGGTCAGCAGACCATGTGGTCCGGCTTCGGCAAGTCGGTGAACACGTACTTCGTCTGGCTGGAGGAGAAGGTCGGCGCGGACCGGGCGGTCCGGTTGGCCGAACAGCTCGGGCTGCGGTGGCGCACCGACGTCGACCGGGACCACGCGTCCCCGGACAAGGCGAAGAAGTGGGGTGCGTTCACCCTGGGCGTCTCCGACGCCACCCCGCTGGAGATGGCGAACGCGTACGCCGCCATAGCGGCCGACGGCCGCTACTGCGAGGCCATCCCCGTGCAAGCGATCATGAACCGGGACGGCACGCCCGCCACGTACGCCACAGCGGGCGGTCTGCACCGTGAGGTGGCCAAGCCGCGCTGCCGGCAGGTGGTCAGCGCGGACGCGGCACGGGCGGCCACCGACGCGGCCCGCTGCCCGACCGGCGACACCCCGGCGCGCGGCAGCTGCGGCGGCTGGTCCACCGCCGACAGCGTGCGGGGCACCGTCGGACGCCCGGTGGCCGGCAAGACCGGTACGACCGACAGCACCCGGTCGGCCTGGTTCGTGGGCTACACCCCGGAGTTGGCCGCGGCGAGCTTCATCTCCGACCCGGACAACCCGTTCAACGCGGTCGGTGACGGGCAGTCCCAGATCCCGATCAAGGCGGTTTCGGAGACCCTACGCGACGGTTTGAAGGGCACCCCGACCCGTCAGTTCACCCCACCGTCGGACGCCATCGTCGGCTGACCGGCGCGCGAGTCAGCGCAGGTCGGCGGGGCTCAGCGCAGGTCGGCGGGGCTCAGCGCAGGTCGGCGGGGCTCGGGCTCAGCGCAGGTCGGCGGCGACGAACGACCACAGCTCCAGATCCACCCGGCCGCCGCTGACGAACCCGGCGTTGCGCAGCAGCCCCTCGTAGCTGAACCCGGCCTTCTCGGCGACCCGGCGCGAGGCCAGGTTGCCGGGAGCCACCCGCAGCTCGACCCGCTGGAAGCCGTGCTCCAGGATCAGCGCGATGGCCACCGCGTCGACGGCCTCGGCGGCGAAGCCGAAGCCCCGCGCGTGCGCCGCCATCGCGTAGGAGATCTCGGTGAGGCGGGCGCCCCAGTCGGTGCGCCGGGTCCACAGCGAGCCCACCACCTGGTCGTCCTCCCGCCGGAGCACCGCGTAGTGGTCACCCTCTCCGCTGTCGCGCCGCTGCCGGGCCAGATCGGTGCACCAGGCCAGCCCGTCGATCGGGCCGGAGTCGTCGGGCAGCGGCAGCCAACGCCGGGTGAGCTTGTCGGCGAAGATCTCCCCGGCCGCCGCCGCGTCGGCCGCCCTGAGCTGCCGCACCTCGGTACGCGGGGTGGAGACGGTCAGCGCCGGGAATCGGCGCACCGCCACCTGACCGATCACACCGACACCTCGCCCGGCTGCGCGGGCACCACCTCGCTCGTCGGATCGGCCGCCGCCGCGGCGACCAACCGGGCCGCCGTCGCCGGATGACTCGCCCAGTGCAGCATGAGCTGCGAGGCGTGCACGTTGCGCCAGACGAAGCCCTCGGGCGTGCCGCCGTCCCAGCTCCAGGCCGGGCGCTGACCGGCGCGGGGGGTGAGCACCGCGCGGTGTGCCTTGTGCCCGACCAGCACCGTCCCGGTGGCGGCGACGACACTGTCGGTCTGGGCGGTCGCCTCCCGGTAGCCGGCCACCACCCCGTCACGGCTGACGCCCACCGCGTCCAGGACACCGCACATCGGCAACCCGTCCAGCTCCCGGGCCAGCCAGAGCAGCCCGGCGCCCTCGGCGATCACCGGACGCCCGGTCCGCGCCAACTCGGCCACCGCGATGCAGAGCCGCCGGTTGGCCGACAACTGCTCGGCGTACGCCTCGGGCAGCGCGCCGCCGACGACCAGCGCGCGGGTGCCGACCGGCAGCGCCTCGTCGCGCAGCGGGTCGACGACGACGACCTCGGCGCCGGCGGCCCGGAGCAACTCGGTGGTCTCCGGGTGGCTGAAACTGCCGCCCGGCCCACCGGCCACCGCCACCAGTGGGCGGTTCGCCGGGGGTGTGAACGTGCCGAGGGCCTCCTCGGGAGACCAGGCCGGCGCCGGCAGCGGCGGGGCGGAGCGGGCCAGCCCGAGCAGCCGTTCCAGGTCGACGGTGGCGGCGACGGCCTCGCCCAGCCGGCGGACCGCACGGACGGCGTCGGCCGAACCCTCGACCACCGGGGCCACGCCGTGCCGCCGCGACGGCAGCACCGCCGGCAGGTCCTGTCGACGCAGCGCGCCGTAGACCGGCACCCCCACGTCGTCCAACGCCTCGCGCAGCATGCCCTCGTGCCGCGACGACGCCACCCGGTT
Organism: Micromonospora sp. NPDC047753; assembly: GCF_040642735.1. Taxonomy (NCBI): domain Bacteria; kingdom Bacillati; phylum Actinomycetota; class Actinomycetes; order Micromonosporales; family Micromonosporaceae; genus Micromonospora; species Micromonospora sp. NPDC047753. The sequence goes on from NZ_JBEYSL010000181.1 coordinate 4,584, forward strand.
GAGGATCACGCCGCCGAGCCACAGCTGCTCGTCGTACGAGCGGAAACCGTGCACCAGGGCCGCCACCGACTGGCCCATCGCGGCCACGTCGACAACGAGCACCACCGGGCTGCGCAGCGCGGCGGCCGCGGCGGCGGTGGACTCCTGCTCGGGACGGCCACCGACCGAGTCGTACAGGCCCATGCTGCCCTGCACCACGGCCAGCCCGGCACCGGCGGCACCGTGCGCCACCAGCGGGGCGAGCCGGTCGAGACCGACCAGTCGGGGGTCGATCACCCGACCCGGCCGGCCGGAGGCGAGACCGAGATAGGCGGCGTCGACGTGGTCCGGCCCGAGCTTGAACCCGGCGACGTCGACCCCTCGCTCGGCCAGGGCGGCTAGCAGCCCGATCGCCAGCGCGTTCTTACCGTGCCCGGAGGACGGCGCGCTGAGCACCAGGCGCGGCACGACGGTCATCATCGACTCCTCGCGAGCGGCGGCGGGTACGCGACGGGACGACCAAGGCCGATCCGTCGGCGTGACGATACCCGCCCGGCTGGAGGCGCGAGCACCGCCAACCGGGGTGCCTGGCCCGGCCCTGGCCGGACGCCCGGTCGCCGGTCCCGGCCCATCCGGCCCGGTCCAGGTCAGTGGCGCCGGTCATACGAGTAGCCTCGGTGCCGTGTACCGGTTCCTGCTGAGCCCACGCTGGCTGGGCGCTCTCGCGCTGACCCTGGTCGCGGCCGCCGTCATGGTGTTCCTCGGCAACTGGCAGCTCGACCGCTACCGGGGGCGCACCGAGGTCAACGAGCGGATCGACGCGGGCCAGCGGATGGCTCCGGTGCCGCTCACCGACGCGCTGCGCGCTCCCGCCGGCGGCGCGGGGACGGCCGGTCCGGCCCCCGCCGAGGACAAGGTCTGGACCCGGGTCACCGTCACCGGCCGGTACGACCCCACGAACACCGTGCTGGTCCGTGGCCGCACGGTGGACAGCCGGGTCGGTTTCGAGGTGCTCACCCCGTTGGTGCTCGCCGACGGCACGGCGGTGCTGGTGGACCGGGGCTGGATCCCGCCGGCGCCCGGCGGGGCGACCGCCCAGCCGTCGGTGCCGGCCGCGCCGACCGGCGACGTGACCGTGGTCGGCCGGGTGCACGAGACCGAGAGCGGCGCCGGCGCTGTGGCCCGACGCGACGGGCTGCTGGAGATCCGGCGGATCGGGGTGTCGCGACTGGCTGGCGAGCTTCCCTACCCGGTCTACGGCGCTTACCTGCTGCTCGACGAACAGACCCCGGCAGCCGATCCGGTGTTCAAGGCGGTGCCGGTGGGGCACGCCAACAACTGGCAGAACTTCGGCTACGTCGTGCAGTGGTGGCTGTTCGCGGTGATGGCGCTCTTCGGCTACGGCTGGGTGGCCCGTCGAGAGGCCCGCCGGGCCGCCGGAATCGGCACCACCCCGGCTCCGCTGGACCGGGCCGCCGAGCCGACGCCGACCGCTTCCGCCTGACCTCGCCCGGTCAGCCGGTGACGCGGCCGGCGTGGATGGCCCGGACCGCGTCGATGGTGTCCGCCTCGGCTGCGGACTTGTCGTCGCGATAGCGGACCACCCGGGCGAACCGCAGCGCCATCCCACCGGGATAGCGCGAACTCGTCTGCACCCCGTCGAAGGCGATCTCCACCACCTGCTCGGGCCGGACCCGGACCACCCAGTCGCCGCGTTCCACGGCGAGGTCGAGGAATCGTTCGGTCTGCCACCGCAGCAGCTCGTCGGTGAGCCCCTTGAACGTCTTGCCGAGCATCACGAAGTCACCGGTGCGCGCGTCACGCGCGCCCAGATGCAGGTTGGACAACCAGCCCTTGCGTCGCCCGCTGCCCCACTCGACGGCGAGCACCACCAGATCGAGGGTGTGCCTCGGTTTCACCTTGACCCAGGCGGCACCGCGCCGGCCGGCGTCGTAGGGGGCGTCCGGCGACTTGACCACAACGCCCTCCTGCCCGGCGTCGAGCGCGGCGGCGAACGCGGCGGCGGCCTGCTCCGGGCCGTCGACCTCCATCCGACCGACAAGCAGCGACGAATCCACCGAGCCGGCGAGGGCGGCCCACCGCTCCCGGCCGGGACTGTCGATCAGATCCTGGCCGTCGAGGTGCAGCAGGTCGAAGAAGTACGGGGTGAGCACCGTGGCGCCCGTGCTGGCAGCCGCCGCGAGCACCGCCGGAGCGACAGGTGTGCGCCCGGTGGTGCTGGGGGTGGTGCGTCGGGCGGCCCGGCTCGACGTCTGCTGGAACGGCAGTGGGCGGCCGGTCTCGTCCAGGCCGATCGCCTCGCCGTCGAGGACCAACTCCCGGCCCGGCAGGGCACGGACCGCGGCGACCACCTCGGGCACCCGGGTGGTGATCTCGTCGAGGCTGCGGGTGAACACGGCGATGTCGGTGCCGGAGCGGTGCACCTGGATGCGGATGCCGTCGAGCTTCACGTCGACCACCGCCGGCGTGCCGGTCGCGGCGAGCGCCTCGTCGACCGAGGGGGCGCTCTGCGCGAGCATCGGCGCCAGCGGGCGGCCGACCTGTAGACCGAAGCCGGCCAACTCGGCGGCCCCTCCGGCCAGCGCGGCCACCGCCACCGCCCGGAGATCACCGGCGAGCAGCAGCGCCCGGCGGACCACCGCCACCGGCACCTCGGCGGCCCGCGCCACCGCGTCCGCGAGGAGGCCGGCCTGGGCACCCTGCCGTAGCTCGCCACTGAACAGGCCGGTGAGCAGCCGCTGCTCGTCTGCCGTCGCCGCCGCGTAGAGGGCGCCGAGCAGCGCCCGACGCCGAGCCTGTGAGCCCGAACCGTGCACCGCGGCGATCTGCGCGATGGCCGCGTCCACGCCGGCGACCGTCAATGTCGGCTCGGCGGCCGGCGGCGGCAGGTCACGCAGGCTCGCGTAGCCGACGCCGGTCTGCCGTTGGCGCAGCTCACCGGCGAGATAGCCGGCGCCGGGCTCGACCTCGCCGGGGTCGAGCCGGCGCAGCGCGTCAGCGAGCAGCTCCACCTTGGCCCGTCGGCCGCTGGTGGCGCCGACGGCGGCGGAGGTGGCTGCCAGATCGAGGAACCGCACGCAGCTCATCCTGCCAGTCACCTCCGACACCGCCCGGGCATTGCCGTGCCCGGGCGGTGTCGGCAGGGTGCCGCCCACTCACTGGACGACGGATCAGGGCCTAGGCGGAGACGGGTTCCTCGATGCGCAACCCTCGGGCGCGGACCTCGCCGGCGACCCGGGAGAGCACCGAGTCGAGGGCGACCAGTGCGGCGGAGAGCTCACCGAGCTGTTCGTTGAGCGTGTCCTCGGACCACGCGGAGACATCGACATCTCCCAGCGCGCTGACAGCGGCCCCCAACCGGGCCATCACCTCGTTCGTACTCATGTACGAAAGGCTATAACAGCTGACCATCCGACACGCCGTAAACTCCCAGATCAGGCCCAAAGTTGCCGTTCTGACACCTAACTGCTCACCGCCGCCACGTTGCGCAGGAGCAGTGCCTCGGCCAGGCAGACCCGGGCGAACTCACCCAGGTGCAGACTCTCGTTCGGGCCGTGCGCGCGGGCGTGTGGGTCCTCCACGCCGGTCACCAGGATCGCCGCCTTCGGGAACATCTCCTGAAAGGTGGCGATGAACGGAATCGAGCCGCCGACGCCGATGTCCACCGGGTCGGTGCCGTCCCAGGCGGTCCGGAAGGCCGAACGGGCGGCGTCGAACATCGGCCCGGACGCGTCGATCACGCACGGGTCACCGTCGTGTTCGAAGGTGACGGTCACCTGCGCACCCCACGGCGCGTGCTGCTCCAGGTGCGCGCGCACCGCCGCGTACGCCCGCTTGGGGTCGTCGCCCGGGGCGAGGCGGATGCTGAGCTTCGCCTTGGCGGCCGGGACCAGGGCGTTCGGTGCCTCACCGGTGGACGGCGCGTCGACACCGAGAATGGCCAGCGCCGGCTTGGTCCAGAGTCGGTCGGTGATCCGGCCGGTGCCGATGAACTGCACGCCCTCGGCGAGCCCGGCCTCGGCCCGGACCCGGTCCTCCGGGTAGTCGACGGTGGCGCCCTCCCGGCCGACCAGGCCGTCCACGGCCACGTCACCGGCGTCGTCGTGCAGCGTCGCCAACAGCCGGACCAGCGCGGTGAGCGCGTCCGGCACGGCGCCGCCGAACATGCCGCTGTGCACCGCGTGGTCCAGCGTGCGCACCTCGACGAAGCAGTTGACGATGCCCCGCAGCGAGGTGGTCAACGCCGGTACGCCGATGTCCCAGTTGCCGGAGTCGGCGATCACGATGACGTCCGAGGTGATCGCGTCGCGGTGCTCGGCCAGCAGTTGCTCCAGCGAGTCGGAGCCGTACTCCTCCTCGCCCTCGATGAAGAGGACCACGCCGACCGGCAGCGCGTCACCGTACGCGCGCAGCGCCGCCACGTGCGCCATGATGCCGGCCTTGTCGTCGGCCGCGCCCCGGGCGTAGAGCCGGCCGTCCCGTTCCACCGGCTCGAACGGGTCGGACTCCCACAGCGACCGGTCGCCGACCGGCTGGACGTCGTGGTGGGCGTAGAGCAGCACGGTGGGCGCGCCGGGCGGGGCGGCCCGACGGCCGATCACCGCCGGCTGGCCGCCGGATCGCACGATGTCGACGTCCAGGCCACAGCCGCGCAGCAGCTCGGCGACCGCCTCGGCGGAGCGCTCCACGTGTGAGTGGTCGAAGCCCTCGAAGGCGATGCCGGGAATGCGGACGAGGCGCTCCAGGTCGGCCCGGACCCCGGGCATCTCCCGCTCGACGGCGGCCCGTACCTCGGACTCGGTCATGATCGGTGAGGTCATGACCGGCATCGTATGCCGGCCTTACCGGGGTGTGCCCGCGGAGCCCGTACCGTCACCGCTGTCCGCGGGGCCGGCTCCGGCCCGCGCGCCCGGGGCGGCCCGCCCGGCGCGGTGTGCGCGGCCCGCCGCCTCGGTGGCGGCGTCCATCCAGGAACGGGCCCGACCGGCGGTGCCGCCCACCCACTCGCCGACGTCGCTCGCGCCGTCGCCGAGCCGGCGCAGCAACCCGACCAGTGGGTCGGTCGACCGGCTGAACTCCTCCCGGTACGACTCGGCAGCCGCCTTGATCTCCTCCGACACGCTTGTCGAGCTGTCGTCCTCGCGGCGCGGATAGTCCCCCGCCAGCACGCGCCCGTACGCCCCGGAGTCGATCCACTGGCGCAGCGACGCCGCCCGCGCCACCGGCACCGGGTGGGTGCTCCACGCGGTCATCCGGATCTTGTGCAGGCTGTCGCGCAGATCGCCGCCACCGGCGTACTCGGCGGCCTGCTCCAGGAAGGCTGTGGTGTCGACCTGGGACAGGTCACCGCCGCCGGCGAGCTTCATCAGAAGCCGCAGCGCGGCGGCCGGGTCCTGCCCGGCGAGCAGGCCGGCCCGGTCGGCGGAGAGCTCCGCCTTGCGCCACCACTCCAGCATCGCCGCGATGATGGCGCGCAGCGCGATCGCGCCCACCGGCAACCAGCTCAGGTTGGCCGCCCACCGGGTGAGGATCATGAGCATGGTCTTGTAGACCGCGTGCCCGCTGCCCACGTGGCCCAACTCGTGGCCGAGCAGGCAGCGCAGTTCGTCCTCGTCGAACTGCTGCACGCAGGCGGAGTTCAGCACGATGAACGGCCGCTCCAGCCCGACCGCCTCGGCGCCCAACCAGGGCGACTGGGTCACGTACAGCTCGGGCAGTTCGGCCACGTCGAGCGCCGCCGCGGCCTCGGTGTAGCGCTGCCACACCGCCGGATACTGACGGTGGTCGACCCGGATGCCGGAGGCCAGCACGGACAGCCGGAAACCCCGCTCGTTCCACATCCCGAAGAACGCCCGCACCACGTCGTCGAAACCGCGCAGCTCCCGCAGCGCGACCAGGGCACCCCGGTCGGCCGGGTGCTCCCAGGCCCGCGAGCTGATGCCGGTGAGGGTGATCCGACGCCGCGCTGGCGCGTCCGCTGCCGTCATGATGGCTCCCCGTTCGCCGTAGCTCTCCGCATCGTGCCGCAGACCGTGGCCCACGTCCATGCCCCGCTCATCGCAGCCGCACGTAGTACCGGTCCGCGTCGTACGGCAGTGTCGGCGCGCCGTCCACCACCAGGTCGGCGTAGGTCGCGGTCTCGTCGAGGGCGAAGTGCGCCCGCTCCCCGTCATGCCAGCGGCGCAGCTCGGGCAGGATCTCCGGCCCGTCCCGGGCGACCGCGCGAGCCAGCCGCAGCGACGCGGGCGCGGTGACGAACACGGCCAGCGTCAGCTCCGGCCGGACGACGGCCCGAGCGGCGCTGACCCCCTCGACCACCAGCACCGGAGCCACCGGAACCGGAACCGGCCGGGGCAGGAAACACCGCCGGACCCAGCTGTACCGCCGGTAGGCACCCGGCTCACCGACACGCAGCGGGGCGAGCACCCCCTCGTCGAGCCGGGGCCAGAAGGTGACCTGGTCGTCCCACCCGTCGAGCAGGTCGTCGGTGTGTACCACCGGCGGTCGGCCGTCGAGCGGCCCCGCCAGGGCGTCCGCGAGCTGCGTGGCGAACCGGCTCTTACCCGCGCCACTCGGCCCGTCGACAGCGACCAGCCGGGTCCGGCCCAACCGCGCCGGGCCCGCGAGCACCCGACGAGCCAGTTCGGCGTACGCCTCGACAACGGCGACTGTCGGTCCGCCGGTTCCCGGGTTCAGCGCAGCCTCCCGTGGTGCATGACCGAAGTATGCCGCCACCGCTGGTGGGCAGGGTGATCGACTCGGTTCGTCGACGTCCCTGTCGGCGGGACCACAGTTGTCGGTGACCGTGTCGATCATGCCGACCGGAGGGCCACTGTGGGTCACCCTGACACGTCCGGCTGACCGCCCCGGTCGGCCACCGTCACGTCCGGGGGAATTGGGGCGGCGACGGGTGACGGGCGGCCCGTTCGCCGCCCGGGGTGCCACCGAATCGGCATGATCGGGTGGTGCTCCGAGACGTGATGAGCCCCGGTATAGACGCCCTACTCGAACAGGCCCGTGCCGGGCTGCACCGACTGACTCCGCAGCAGACCGTCGAGGCGGTCCGCGGCGGCGCGTTGCTGGTCGACACCCGTACCGAACTGCAGCGCCGCGAACAGGGCGACCTGCCGGGCGCGGTCGTCGTCGACCGGACCGTACTGGAGTGGCGCCTCGATCCGGCCAGTGCCTGGCGGATCCCGGAAGCCACCGGGTACGACCGGGAGATCATCCTGGTGTGCCGACAGGGTTACAGCTCCAGCCTGGCCGCCGCCAGCCTGCAGACCCTCGGGCTGCGCCGGGCCACCGACATGATCGGCGGCGTGGACGCCTGGCTCGCCGCCGGCCTGCCCACCACCGACCGTCCCGCCGACATCCGCCCCTGACTCCCCCGACCCCGCCCCTCACGTTCCGTTGCGGGCGGTCGGTCCGCGCAAGATCGTGCTCGATCCGGGAAACAGGCCGCTCCTCGGATGGACGAGGCCCCCACGACGAGCATCGAGCACCCTCCACAGGGGACAGTGCACCGGTCAGGAGGGTGGAGGGCCGGGTGGGATGAAGGGCAGGTCGGCGGGTGGGCCGGCTTCGATG
>NZ_JBEYSL010000182.1:0-12029 GCF_040642735.1 Micromonospora sp. NPDC047753
GTTGCTCGGCGCGGCGCGGGCAACCTGTATCGCCCGCTGAACCCGGGCGTAGTCCGCATGGATGAGTCGCCTCCGCCCCGCGACGGAGGCAGACGCTGGCCGGTGCTGCCACCGTGCTGGTCCTGGCGCTGCTGCTGATCGGTGCCGGACGGCGACGCCGCAGCGCCGCAGCACCGGTGGGCCGGCAGTGCGAGGTGCGTAACCACCGGGCCGGGCGGCGCCGGATCTGGTGAACCGACCCGCCCGGAACCCGACGGTGTTCAGCCCAGGTGGCGCTCGATCTCGGCCAACTCGTCGGCAGTGAAGTCGAGGTTGTCCAGCGCGGCGATGTTCGTCTCCAACTGCTCGACGCTGCTCGCGCCGATGATGAGGCTGGTCATCCGCGGGTCACGCAGCGCCCAGGCCAACGCGAGCTGAGCGAGGGACTGGCCGCGCCCCTCGGCGACCGCGCCGAGCCCACGAATGGTGGCCATCTTCTCGTCGCTGAGGTCGCTCTCGTTGAGGAAGACGCTGGTGCGAACCCGCGAGTCGGCCGGAATGCCGCCCAGGTAGCGGTCGGTCAGCAGGCCCTGCGCCAACGGGCTGTACGCGATGCAGCCCGCACCGACCTGCTCCAGCGTGTCGAGCAGGCCGTCGGACTCGGTCCAGCGGTTGAGCATCGAGTACGACGGCTGATTGATCAGCAGCGGCGTACCCAACTCGCGCAGGATCGCGGCGGCCCGCGTGGTCTGCTCCGAGTTGTAGTTCGAGATGCCGACGTAGAGCGCCTTGCCGGAGCGGACGATGGCGTCGAGCGCCCCCATCGTCTCCTCCAGCGGGGTGTCCGGGTCGAACCGGTGCGAGTAGAAGATGTCGACGTAGTCCAGCCCCATCCGGCCCAGCGACTGGTCCAGCGACGAGATCAGGTTCTTGCGCGAGCCCCACTCGCCGTACGGGCCGGGCCACATCAGGTACCCGGCCTTGCTGGAGATGACCAACTCGTCCCGGTACGGCTTCAGGTCGGTGGCGAGCATCCGGCCGAAGTTCTCCTCCGCCGAACCGGGCGGCGGGCCGTAGTTGTTGGCCAGGTCGAAGTGGGTGACACCCAGGTCGAAGGCGCGGCGGACGATGTCGCGCTGCCGTTCGAACGGGCGGTCCGGACCGAAGTTGTGCCACAGCCCGAGCGAGACGGCAGGCAGTCGCAGGCCGCTGCGTCCGCTGCGCCGGTAGGTCATGGTGTCGTAGCGGTCATCCGCGGCGAGGTAAGTCACGATCATGAGCCTAGCTCCGGCCCGCCCTGGCGTGGATCGGGCGTGGAAACCAGGACATCGGGGTAGTTTCGACGCCATGCGTTTCATTGCGCTCGACACCCCCAAACCGCTGTCCAAGATCGGGTTGGGCACCTGGCAGTTCGGCTCCCGGGAGTGGGGGTACGGCCCGGACTTCGAGCGGCAGGCGGCGCAGATCGTCCGGCGGGCCGTCGAGCTGGGTGTGACGGTCTTCGACACCGCTGAGATCTACGGCTTCGGGCGCAGCGAACGCATCCTCGGCGCGGCCCTCGGCGACGACCGGCCGAAGGTCGTGATCGCCAGCAAGATCCTGCCGGTGCTGCCGGTGGCCGCTGTCGTGCAGCAGAGGGCGGTCGCCTCGGCGGCCCGGCTCGGCGTCACCAGCATCGACCTCTACCAGGTGCACCAGCACAACCCGCTGGTCGCCGACCACACCACGATGCGCGGCATGCGGACCCTGCAGGACGTCGGGCTGATCGGCGACGTCGGCGTGAGCAACTACGGGCTGCGCCGCTGGCAGATCGCCGAAGCGGCGCTCGGCCGGCGGGTGCTCAGCAACCAGGTCCGCTACAGCATGCTGGACCGCGCGCCCGAGCAGGACCTGCTGCCGTACGCGCGGCAGGCCGGCCGGGTGGTCATCGCGTACAGCCCGCTGGCGCAGGGCTTCCTCTCCGGCCGCTACGACGCCAAGCACCCGCCGACCGGTGCGGTCCGGCGGGCCAACCCGTACTTCCTGCCGGAGAACCTGGAGCGCGGCGCGGCCCTGATCGACACCCTGCGCCAGGTCGCCGACGCCCACGACGCCACCCCCAGCCAGATTGCGCTGGCCTACCTGCTGCGCCACCCGAACGTGCTCGCCATCCCCGGGGCGTCCGGGGTCGAGCAGATGGAACGCAACGCCGCCGCCGCCGACATCGACCTCGCCGACGACGAGTACACGGCGCTGGCCGAGGCGGCGAAACGCTTCCGCCCGATCACCGGGCTCGCCGCGATGCCGGCGATGCTGCGTGCCCGGTTCGGCAACCCAACCGGAAGGTGAGCACAGTGGACGACATCACCGCACTGATCCTGGACGACCACGCCGCCTTCCGGCGTGGCTTCGCCCGCCTCGACGACGCCCGCGACGAGCAGGAGATGCTCGCCATCTGGGACGCTCTCGCCCTGCACCTGGACATCCACGCCGAGGCGGAAGAGGCGATCCTCTACCCGCACCTGGTCAAGCACGGCGACGACGGCGAGGACGAGACCGCCGACGCGATCGGCGACCACAACAAGATCCGCGACGCCATCGCCGAGGCGAAACTGCACCCGGTCGGCTCGGACCAGTGGTGGGAGGCGGTCGGCACCGCCCGCCGGGAGAACAGCGAACACCTGGCCGAGGAAGAGGACGAGGCGCTGCCCGACTTCCGCCGGCACGCCAGCACCGAACTCCGCGCCGAGCTGGGCCAACGCTGGCTGACCTTCTACGGCGAGCACAAGAACGGCCGCAACCTGCCGTTCCGCGACAAGGACCCGCAGCAGTACGTCGCCGACCACCGCTGACATCTCCCCGACGCGGGGGAGTCGGCGGGACCCGTCCGGGCAGCAGAATGACGAGGTGACCCTCCGAGCGGCGCTGGCCCCGCTGGTCGCCGGCACCACCTGGCGACGCGGCGTGTTCCTGCTGCTCGGCGGCGTGCTGGCACTGCCGTACGGGCTGCTCGCGGTGACCTTCGCCCAACTGCTCGCCGACTCGGCGATCCCCCGTCCAATGGTCTACGTCCTGCTGGTCATCGCCGCACTGATCGCCGTCGTCCCGTTGCTGCTGGACGGCAGCCGGGCCTTGGAGATCGCCGCCGTCCGGGCACTGCTCAGCGTCGACCTGCCCGACCCCGCGCCCGGCCACCACGGCGACCGGGAGACCCGGCTGCGCAGCGCGCTCTGGATCGCCACCCACCTCATCGTCGGCGCGCTGGTGATGATCGGGTTGTTCAGCGCCCTGCCGATGGCACTGGCGTTCATCGCCCAACAGTTCGGCATCGGCACCGAGCTGATCAGCCGGGAACAGTTCGGGCCACTGGACGGACAGGACAGCGGCTGGCTGACAGTGACCGGGGTGCTCCTGCTGGTCGTCCTCGGCTACGCCGTCGCCGGTCTCGGCGCGCTCGCCGGGTCCATGGCACCGGTGCTGCTCGGCCCGGCCCAGGCGGAGCGGATCGCCGCCCTCGAAGCACGGGCCGCCCGGCTCGCCGAACGCAACCGGCTGGCCCGGGAGCTGCACGACTCCGTCGGCCACGCGCTGACCGTGGCCACCCTCCAGGCCGGGGCCGCCCGTGAAGTCCTCGACACCGACCCCGAGTTCGTCCGGCGGGCGCTCACCGCCATCGAGGACGTCGGGCGGACCGCGATGGACGACCTCGACCACGTCCTCGGGCTGCTCCGGGAGAACGGACGCGACCGGCCCGTGGTGGCGCCGCAGCGTACCCTCGCCGACCTGGACCGGCTGGTCACCGACGCGCGCGCGGCCGGCCTGGCCGTGCACGCGCAACGCGCCGGCGACCCGGCGCGGGTGCCCGCTGTGGTCTCCCGGGAGGGCTACCGGATCGTCCAGGAAGGACTGACCAACGCCGCCCGACACGGCCACGGGCCGGTGACGGTACGCCTGGACCTGCGCGGCGACGCGCTGGAGCTGGAGCTGGCCAACGCGGTGCGCCACCCCGATCAGGGCCGGCCGGGGCGGGGCGGTCGAGGCCTGGACGGCATGCGGGAGCGGGTGCTGCTGCTCGGCGGCCGGATCACAGTGGGCCCGGACGGCGACCGGTGGCTGATCCGGGCCCGCCTGCCCTACGAGGAGACGACATGACCACCGGAGTGCTGATCGTCGACGACGACGAGCTGATCCGGGTGGGGCTGCGGGCCATCATCGACGCCCAACCGGACCTGCACGTGCTCGCCGAGGCCGCCGACGGTGCCGAGGTGCCGCCGCTGGTCGCCCGGCACCGGCCCGACGTGGTGCTGATGGACGTACGGATGCCCGGCATCGACGGCATCCAGGCCACCCGGCACCTGGTGGCCACCTCCGCCGACCCGCCCCGGGTGCTGGTGGTCACCACCTTCGCCAACGACGAGTACGTCTACGAGGCGCTGCGCGCCGGTGCCTCGGGGTTCCTGCTCAAACGGGCCCGGCCCGCCGAGGTGGTCGAGGCGGTCCGGGTGGTCGCGGCCGGCGAGTCGCTGCTCTTCCCGGCCGCGATCCGCCAACTGGTCGGGGCGTACGGGCCGGCGGGCGGCGACCGGTTGAGCACCGCCCGGCTCACCGAACGGGAGGCCGAGGTGCTGCGGTTGATGACCACCGGCCGGTCCAACCCGGAGATCGCCGCGCACCTGGTGGTCGGGGTGGAAACGGTCAAGACGCACGTCGGCAACGTGCTGGCCAAGCTGGGGGTCCGCGACCGCACGCAGGCGGTCATCGCCGCCTACGAGTCCGGCTTCGTCACCCCGTCCGGCTGATCGGTCCCTCCACCGGGGGAGCGGGTTCACCGCCGGCCGGGAGGGAATCCGGCGGCTGCCAGTCGAGGCTGAGAGCATGACGACGATAACTGCATCTCTGCCCCGTACCGACTCCCGCTGGCCGGACCGGCTGGCCCCACTGGCCGCCGGTTGGCTCGGCCTGTGGGGCGTGCTCGCCCTGCTCGGCACGCTCACCGGCGCCGGCTACCCGTTCGGCCCGAACGACCCCCACGGCGGCGACGTCAGCCTGCTCCGCCTGGTGCCGGTGGAGGTGGCCACCCCGCTCTTCTCCGGTGTGCTGCTCACCGCCGCGGTGGCCGCCCTGGCCATGAGCCGCCCGGCTGCGCGATCACCCGGCCCGCTGCGGGCGCTGCTCGCCGGCTACGGCTGGGCGGTCGCGTTCGTCCTTGTCCTGATCGTGCCGGACGTCCGAGTGCTGATCGTCCTCGGCTACCTGCCGATACTCATCGTCGGGGCACCGTTCGGCTGGCCGCCCATCGACTACTCCGATGTCTTCAACTGGGCGCTGTTCGCCCGGTTCGCGGCGCTGGCCGGCGGGCTGCTGCTGGTCGGGGCGGTACTCGCCTGGCAGCGCCGTACCGCCGGGGCCTGCGTCGGCTGCGGCCGCGCCGACACCGGCAAGGGGTGGACCACCCCGGCCGCCGCCACCCGCTGGGGCCGGTGGGCCGCCGGCATCGCCGCGGTGATCCCCCTGACGTACGCGGTCACCCGGTTCGCCTGGGCGGCCGGCGTCCCGCTCGGCATCTCCCGCGAGTTCCTGACCGAGATGCAGGACACCGGGCTGGTCTGGGCCGGGCTCGGGCTGGGCGCTTTCGCCAGCGTCGGCGCGATCCTCACCCTCGGACTGGTGCAGCGCTGGGGCGAGCGGTTCCCGCGCTGGATGCTCGGCCTGGCCGGCCGTCGGGTGCCGGTGAAGCTGGCCGTGGTGCCGGCCACCCTGGTCGCCATCTCCGTGACCGCGGCCTCTCTGGGGCTGCTCAGCAATCCCGAGTTCTGGCGGCTGACCGGCGGGTTCAGCATGACCGGGGCGCCGATGCTGCTCTGGCCGCTGTGGGGCGTGGCCCTCGGCGTCGCCACGTACGCGTACCACCTGCGCCGCCGCGGTGTCTGCCGGCGTTGCGATCGGGGCTGAGGGTGGGAGCGGGGGTGCCCCCTGATGCCCGGGGCGCCCCCGCGAATGTGAGCTAGCGTGGGTCGGGTGACTGCGCCTACCCCGGTAATCCCGGTTCCACCGGCCGACCTGCCCGGCACGCTCGGCGCGCTACGGGCGGCCGGTCACCAGTACCGCACCGTCAAGCAGGAACTCCGCGACAACCTCCTCGCCCGGATGCGCTCCGGCGAGACCCGTTTCCCCGGCATCGTCGGCTACGACGACACAGTGCTGCCCGAGGTCGAGCGGGCCCTGCTCGCCGGGCACGACATGGTGCTGCTCGGCGAGCGCGGCCAGGGCAAGACCCGACTGATCCGCTCACTGGGCGCGTTGCTCGACGAGTGGACCCCCGTTCTGCCCGGCTCGGTGCTCAACGAGCACCCGATGCACCCGCTCACCCCGGCGTCGGTCGCCCAGGTCACCGAGGCCGGTGACGACCTGCCGATCGGCTGGCTGCACCGTTCGATGCGGTACGGCGAGAAGTTGGCCACCCCGGACACCAGCGTCGGGGACCTGATCGGCGACGTCGACCCGATCCGCATCGCCCAGGGTCGTACCCTCGGCGACCCGGAAACCATCCACTTCGGGTTGGTGCCACGCACCAACCGGGGCATCTTCGCCGTCAACGAACTGCCCGACCTGGCCGAGCGGATCCAGGTGGCCCTGCTCAACGTGCTGGAGGAGCGGGACATCCAGGTCCGCGGCTACCAGCTGCGCCTGCCGCTGGACCTGCTCCTGGTGGCGAGCGCCAACCCGGAGGACTACACCAACCGGGGCCGGATCATCACTCCCCTCAAGGACCGTTTCGGCGCGGAGATCCGCACCCACTACCCGGTCGAGCTGGAGCTGGAGCTGGCGCTGATCCGCCAGGAGGCCGACGTGGTCGCCGAGGTGCCCGAACACGTGCTGGAGGTGCTGGCCCGCTTCGCCCGCGCCGTCCGGGAGTCGCCGTCGGTGGACCCGCGCTCCGGTGTCTCCGCCCGCTTCGCCATCGCCGCCGCCGAGACGGTCGCCGGTGCCGCGCTGCGTCGCGCCGGTCTGCTCGCCGCCTCCGACACCCCGGACGGACGCCCCGAGGCCGCCGTCGCCCGCGTCGGTGACGCGGTGTCGGTGACGAGCACGCTGCGCGGCAAGGTCGAGTTCGAGAGCGGCGAGGAGGGTCGGGAGACCGAGATCCTCGCGCACCTGCTGCGTACGGCGACCGCCGAGACGTTCCGGGCCCGCCTGGCCGGGCTGGACCTGTCCGGGTTCACCGCCCTGGTCGAGGACGGCGCCGCGATCGAGACCGGCGAGTTGGTCAGCGCCGCCGAGCTGCTGCGCCAGGTCGGCACCGTACCCGGGTTGGCGAAGGTCCTGGACCGGCTCGACCTGGGTGACGCGCCCACCTCGGAGGAGGCCGCTGCCGCCGTCGAGTTCGTGCTGGAGGGGCTGCACCTGACCCGCCGGCTCGGCAAGGACGTCACCGACTCGGGGCGCACCGTCTACGGCGGCCGGGGCTGACCGTGGCCGGCAACCGGTTCCGTTACGGGCAGTGGAACGGCGGGCCCGACCCGCTCGCACCCCCGTACGACGTGCGCGAGGCGGTGGACGCGGTCGGTGCCGAGGTGCTGGCCGGCGGCAGCCTGCGGGAGGCACTGCGTGACCTGCTGCGCCGTGGCCCGCAGGGACGGGGTGGCCTGGACGACCTGGCCGCCCGGGCTCGGCGGCTGCGCCGGGAGGCGCTGCGCAGGGGCGACCTGGACGGGGCGGTGACCCGGGCCCAGGCCCTGCTCGACCAGGCCCTCGCCGCCGAGCGGGACGAGCTGCGGGGTCGCGACGACGACGCCGCGCGGTTCGCCGAGGCGGTGCTGGACAATCTGCCGCGCTCGACGGCGCGGGCGGTGGAGGAGCTGTCCGGCTACCAGTGGGCCAGCGACGACGCCCGCCGCGCGTACCAGCAGATCCTCGACCAACTCCGCGACGACGTGCTCGGCCAGCGCTTCGCCGGGATGCGCGACGCGGTGCGCGCCTCCGCCGACCCGGCCGCCCAGCAGCGGCTCGCCGAGATGATGGGCGATCTGAACGACCTGCTGGCCCGGCACGGTCGCGCGGAGGACACCACCGACGCGTTCGCCGAGTTCATGCGCCGACATGGTGACTTCTTCCCGGAGAAGCCGGAGAACGTCGACGAGTTGATCGACGTGCTGGCCCGTCGGGCGGCGGCCGGTGAGCGGCTGATGAACTCACTCTCCGAGCGGCAGCGCGCCGAGCTGGCCGGCCTCATGCAGCAGTCGCTCGGCGACCGCCTCGCGGGGGAGTTGTCCGCGCTCGACGCGAACCTGCGCGCGCTGCGACCCGATCTGCGCTGGGGGCGGGGCGAGCGGGTCCGTGGCGACCAGCCGTTGGACTACGCCGACGCGGCCGGCGCGCTGGGTGAGATCGGCGACCTGGACGACCTGCTGGACCAGCTCGACCAGGAACACCCGGGGGCGACCCTCGACGACGTGGACGTCGACGCGGTGGCGCGCACGCTGGGCCGGGACGCGGCCGATGACGTTCGCCGTCTGCGTGACCTGGAGCGGGAGTTGCGCCGCCAGGGTTGGGTCAGCCGGGACGCGGAGGGGCTCACACTGAGCCCGAAGGCGCTGCGCCGACTCGGCGGGACCGCGCTGCGGCAGGTCTTCGCGGAGCTGACCGCCGGGCCGCGTGGCCAGCACGACCTGCGTTCGGCCGGTGCGGCGGGCGAGGTCAGCGGCGCGTCCAGGCCCTGGCAGTACGGCGACGAGCAACCGTTGGACGTGGTCCGCACGTTGACCCGGGCGGTCAGTCGGGCCGGGCCGACGGTCCCGGTGCAGCTCGCGGTGGACGACTTCGAGGTGGTGGAGACCGAGAGGCGCGCCTCGGCCGCTGTGGTGCTCTGCGTCGACCTGTCGTACTCGATGATCTCTCAGGGTCGTTGGGGGCCGATGAAGCAGACGGCGCTGGCGTTGGCGCACCTGATGGAGACGCGCTTCCCACAGGACGCCCTGCAGATCGTGGGCTTCGGCCGGGAGGCGATGACGCTCACCCAGCAGGAGTTGGCGGCCGTGGAGCCGGACATGGAGCAGGGCACCAACCTCCAGCACGCGTTGCGGCTGGCGGGCCGATACCTGCGCCGGCACCCGGACGCCGAGCCGATCGTGCTGGTGGTCACCGACGGCGAGCCGACCGCGCACCTGGATCCGGACGACGGGGAGGCGCTGTTCCACTGGCCGCCGCTGCCGGAGACGATCGAGGCGACGGTCCGCGAGGTGGACCGGCTGAGCCGTTACGGTGCCACGCTCAACCTGTTCATGCTCGGTGACGATCCGGGCCTGCGACGATTCGTCGACGCGGTGGCCCGCCGCAGCCGGGGTCGCATGTTCACGCCGGACACCGGCGACCTGGGCGAGTACGTGGTCAGCGACTACCTCCGCTCCCGCCAATCCCGCCGCTAACTCCTGCCGCGGCGGGTTGACTGGGGGGATGGAGAGCGGGGGATTGCGGCGGGCTTACGGTGCCCTGTTCGCGGAGATCGACGCTGGCGGGTTCGGTCCGGCCCCGGAGGGCCAGCTCAGTGCCGAGCAGATCGTCGCGCATCTGGTCGCCAACGACGAGCTGATGATCCACGCCACCGAGGCGTTGCTGGCCGGGTCGCCGTTCGCCTACTACGAGTTGGAGGAGGACGTGCACCGCCCGCAGCTCGACGCGCTCGCCGCCGAGCAGGGTGGCCTGCGTGGCCTGACCGCGCTGCTGCACGGCACCAGCGACCGGCTGTGCGGGCTGGTCGACCAGCTCGGCCTGGCAGCGGAGACCCCGGTCGAGACGCACCTACGCGAGGGCTTCGACCTCGTCGTCGACGAGCCACTGCCCTGGTCCCGCACCCTGGACCTGCACACCCGGGTGCACCTGCCGAAGCACCAGTCCCAACTGCACCTGCTCCGGTCCTGAGCGGCAGCGGTACGGGCGGCGGCTGATCAGTGTGACCCGGCACGGGTGCCGTGCTCCGTTGAGCGTGATGACTGTGGGTCATCTTGATGACCCACAGTCATCAAGCCCGCAAGTAGTGCTGCCCGGACCGGGACGAGATCGGCCCAGCCCTACCCCGTGCCCCCTGCCCCTGCTCCACGCGATCTTGCACTTTCTGTCCCCGTAATTGGGTCAAACCGTGCATACGGGCGACCGGAAGTGCAAGATCGCGGGGTGCGGGGTGCGGGGTGCGGGGTGCGGGGTGCGGGGTGCGGGGTGCGGGGGCGCGGGGGCGGAGGGCGCGGGGGTGCGGTGCGGGGGGTGGAAGATCGCGAGGGCGCAGCGCGGGTTGCGGGGGCGCAGCGCGGGGCGCTGGGGTGCGGTCAGGTTTTGATTAGTTCGGGGCGGGGGTGGAAGGTGCGGCGGTAGGTGGACGGGGCCACGCCGATGCGTTGGTGAAGTTGCTGGCGTAGGGCGGCGGTGGTGCCGAAACCGCAGCGGTTGGCGATCTGGTCGACGGTGAGGTCGGTCGTCTCCAGCAGCAGTCTCGCGTGGTCGGTGCGCTGGTGCAGCAGCCACTGCGCCGGGCTGAGGCCGGTCTCCGAACGGAAGCGTCGGGTGAAGGTGCGCACGCTCATCCGCGCCTGCTCGGCCAGGTCGCGCAGCGCGATCGGCTCGTGCAGCCGCTGCCGCGCCCACTCCCGGGCTCCCGCCGTGCTGGTGTCGGTCACCTTCGGCACCGGCTGCTCGATGTACTGCGCCTGACCGCCGTCGCGCCACGGCGGCATCACGCAGCGGCGGGCCGCCCGGTTGGCCACCTCGCTGCCGTGGTCGAGGCGGATGACGTGCAGGCAGAGGTCGATGCCGGCGGCGACTCCGGCCGAGGTGAGCACCCGGTCGTCGGCGATGAAGAGCACGCCCGGGTCGAGGTCCACCCGGTCGTGCAGGCGGCGGAACTGCTCGGCGTACGCCCAGTGGGTGGTCGCCCGCCGCTCGTCGAGGAGCCCGGCGGCGGCGAGTACGAACGCTCCGGTGCAGATCGACATGATCCGGGCACCCCGCTCGTACGCCGCGCGCAGCGCCTCGGTCACCTCCGGCTCGACGATGCCCGAGGACAGGACGGTGCCGTCGTGGATGCCGGGGACGATCACCGTGTCGGCGGTGTCGAGCAACTCCAGCCCGTGGTCGGGGAGCACCTGGAAGCCGGCGGTGCTGCGTACGGGCTGCCGACCCGGGGTGCATACCCGGACGTCGTAGAAGGGTGTCCCGTCGGCGGCCCGGGCCGTGCCGAAGACCTGGGACGGGGTGCCGAGGTCCAGGCCGACCACCTGGTGCAGGGCGAGTACGGCGATCCGGTGCGGGCGATCGGTCATGGCCCGATTATTGCGCATGATGGCTTTCCGGCCACTCGCCGAGGTGTGTGGACCAGCTCAGACTTGTCCGGTGACCAAGAACCGACGTCTGCATCCCGCCTGGCTGGTCGCCGCCGTCGCCTTCGTGGCGCTGGTCGGCGCGGCCGGCTTCCGCGCCACCCCGTCGGTGCTGCTGCACCCGCTGCACGAGGAGTTCGGCTGGCCGCTGGCCACGATCTCCGCGGCCGTCTCGGTCAACCTGCTGCTCTACGGGCTCACCGCGCCGTTCGCGGCCGCCCTGATGGACCGGTTCGGCATCCGCCGGGTGGTCTCGGTGGCGTTGCTGCTGGTCGCTGCGGGCAGCGGTCTGACGGTCTTCATGACCGCCAGTTGGCAGCTCCTGCTCTGCTGGGGTGTGCTGGTGGGGCTGGGCACCGGCTCGATGGCGCTGGCGTTCGTGGCCACCGTCACCGGCCGTTGGTTCGTGCACCGGCGGGGCCTGGTCACCGGAGTGCTGACCGCCGGCGGGGCGGCCGGGCAACTGGTGTTCCTGCCACTGATCGCCATCCTGGTGCGCGATCACGGCTGGCGTACCGCCGCACTCGTGGTGGCCGCGGCGGCGCTGGCGGTCGTACCCCTGGTGGTGTGGCTGCTGCGCGAACACCCGGCGGATCTCGGTCTGCCCGCCTACGGGGCGACCGAGGTCGTCGCGGCGCCGCCGGCGACCGGCGGCGCGGCGACCCGGGCGATCGGCGCGCTGGCCACCGCGGCCCGGACCCGACC
>NZ_JBEYSL010000183.1:0-12001 GCF_040642735.1 Micromonospora sp. NPDC047753
CGCCGACTTCGCGTTCGGCCAGGTGAACAGGAACCTCGGCTCGTACGCGCGGCCGCACATGCCGTAGTTGCCGGCGCCGTAGGAGGCGCCCATGTTCACCGTCAGGTGCGGCACCGTCGAGTTCGACACCGCGTTGACCATCAACGCGCCGTGCTTGATGATGCCGCGCTGCTCGTACTCGGTGCCGACCATGTAGCCGGTGGTGTTCTGCAAGAAGATCAACGGGGTGTCCGAGGCGTTCGCGAGCTGGATGAACTGGGCCGCCTTCTGAGCCTCCGCGCTGAACAGCACCCCCCGGGCGTTCGCCAGCACCCCCACCGGATATCCGTGCAGCTCGCCCCAACCGGTGACCAGCGCGTCCCCGTACGCCGGCTTGAACTCGTCGAAGTCGCTGCCGTCCAGGATCCGGGCCAGCACCTCGCGGGGGTCGAATGGCACCTTCAGGTCGGCGCTGGTGATGCCGAGCAGCTCCTCCGGGTCGTACTTCGGCGGCTGTGGCACCGCCGTCCGCGGCGACGGGCCCCGCTTGCGCCAGTTCAACCGGCGGACGCACTGCCGGGCCAGCCGGATGCCGTCCCGCTCGTCGACGGCCAGGTAGTCGGCGAGCCCGGACATGCTGGCGTGCATCGCCGCGCCACCCAGCGACTCGTCGTCGGTGACCTCGCCGGTCGCCATCTTCACCAGCGGCGGACCGGCCAGGTAGACCTGTGACCGGTCCCGAATCATGATCACGTGGTCGGACATCCCCGGCACGTACGCGCCACCGGCCGTGGCGTTGCCGAAAACCACGCTGACAGTGGGGATGCCGGCCGCCGAGAGCCGGGTGAGGTCACGGAACACCCGACCGCCGGGAATGAAGATCTCCGCCTGGGTGGGTAGGTCCGCCCCGGCCGACTCCACCAGATTGACCATGGGCAGCCGGTTGGCCAGGGCGATCTCGCCGGCCCGCCGGGTCTTCGCCAGTGACCACGGGTTGACAGCGCCGCCGCGTACCGTCGGGTCGTTGGCGACGATCAGGCACTCCACGCCCTCGACCACACCGATGCCGGTGACCACGCTGGCCCCGACCGGGAAGTCCGAGCCGTACGCGGCTACCGGCGACAACTCCAGGAACGGGCTGTCGGCGTCCACCAGCAGCTCGATCCGCTCCCGGGGGAGCAGTTTGCCGCGGGCGTGGTGCCGGCTCACGTACTTCTCGCCACCACCCGCCCGCGCCTGGTCCAGCGCGGTGTCCAACTCGGTCAACCGCTCCAGCAACGCGGCCCGGTTCGCCAGGTACGAGGGCGCGGACGGGTCGACCGTGCTGTCCAGTGTGGTCATAGGCCCATGCCTTTCGCGATGATCTCGTTCATGATCTCGGTGGTGCCGCCGCCGATGCCGAGGATCCGCGCGTCGCGGTAGTGCCGCTCCACCTCGGCGTCGCGCAGGTAGCCGAACCCGCCGTGCAGCTGCAACGCCTGGTCGACGACGTGGTCGCAGGCGGCCACCGCCACGTTCTTCGCCATCGCCACCTCGGTCACCACCGGCTCGCCGGCCGCTACCCGACCCGCGACCCCGTGCACGTACGACCGGGCGGCCTCGGCCCGGGTGTGCATCTCGGCCAACCGGTGCCGGATCAGCTGCCGGCTGGCCAGCGGACGCCCGAAGGTCTCCCGGTCCCGGCACCAGCGCACCGCCAACTCGACGCAGCGCTGCGCTGTCGCGTACGCCTGGGTCGCCAGCGACAGCCGTTCCGCGGCGAAGTGCTGCATGATCGCCAGGAAGCCGGTGTTCTCCGCGCCGATCCGGTTGGCGACCGGCACCCGCACGTCGGCGAAGGACAGCTCGGCGGTGTCCGAGCAGTGCCAGCCCAGCTTCTCCAACCGGCGTCCCACTGTGAACCCGGGCGACCCCTTGTCGATGACCAGCAGGGTGAGTTCACCGCTGCCGGGGAAGTCGGTACACACCGCGGTGGTCACGAAGTCGGCCCGGTGCCCGCTGGTGATGTACGTCTTCGACCCGTTCACCACGTAGTGGTCGCCGTCGCGGCGGGCGGTGGTGCGGATCCCGGCCACGTCCGAACCGCCGTCCGGCTCGGTGATGGCCAGCGCGCCGATCATCGTGCCGGACAGAGTGGGCCGCACGTACCGCTCGATCAGGCTGTCATCGGCCGGTGACGCGGTCCCGCCGAGCCGGCCGCCCAGCGAGCCACCGGTGCGGGCACCGGCCGCCGCGACCATGTGCGGCAACGCGATCCCGTGCGTGAACAGGGCCGCCACCAGCCCCGACGAGCCGCCGGAGCGGATCAGCTCCTCGGTCACGATGATCGAGTCGAGCAGGTCCCCGCCGCTGCCACCCACCGACTCCGGAAAGCCGATGCCGAGCAGGCCGAGCTTCGCCGCGGTCGCGTGCAGCGCCCGGGGCACCTCACCGGCCCGCTCCCAGTCGTCCAGGTGCGGCAACACCTCCCGGGTCACGAACGCCCGGGTCAGCTCGCGCAGTTGCCGGCGCTCCGGGGTGTCCACGATGCTCATCGGGATGCCCCCGTCGGAAGGTCGGCCGGCAGGTCGACGACCCGGGCGCGCAGCAGCTCGCCGAGCGCCTTGGCCTGCGGGTCGAACCGGGTGGACGCGGCCACCCCGGCACCGAGCAGGCCCTCGATCACGAAGTTGACAGCCCGCAGGTTCGACAGCTCGTAGCGCCGCACCGACAACGGGGCGGTCTCCGGCACCAGCTCGGCCAGCCGGTCGACCGTCAACCAGGTCCGCAGCCACGTGTACCCGGCGTCGGAACGCGCCCAGACACCGAGGTTGGCGTCCCCGGCCTTGTCCCCGGAGCGTGCGCCCACCACCTCGCCGAGCGCCCCGCGTCGGGTCGGGCCGTCGATGGCCGCCTCGCCAATGGCCGCCTCGCCACCCGGGGCCGATTCGTCCGGCGAGGTGGGGGAAGTGCGGGTCGGTGGGGCGATCGGCACCCGCTCGCCACCGGGCAGCACAGCGACGTGCGCCACCGCGTCCTGCGGCACCGTGTCGGCGGTGAAGACGCCGTACGGTGTCGCGTCACCGGGCAGTGTGGTCAGCGTGCAGCCCGGGTACGAGGCCAGGGCCAACTCCACGGCGGCGGCCGAGAACGCCCGTCCGGCCCGCGCCTTGTCGCCGTCGCGCAGGTGTACGTGCAGCAGGGCGCTGGCCGACTCGGTGTCGACGGCGTCCGGGTGGTCGGTCCGAGCGAGGGTGAACTCCAGCCCGTCCTTGCCCACCGCCTCCTCGACCTGCCCCCGGACCAGTGCGGCCTTCTCCTCGATCTGCAGACCGCACAGGACGAACGTCATCGAGTTGCGGAAGCCGCCGAGGTTGTTGACGCCCACCTTCAGCGTGGGCGGGGGCGGGGTTCCCCGTACCCCGGAGACCCGGACCCGGTCCGCCCCGTCGGGGTGCAGCGTCACTGTGTCCAGTCGGGTGACCACGTCCGGCCCGAGGTACGACGGCCCGCCGATCTCGTAGAGCAGTTGGGCGGTGACAGTTTCCACAGTGACCGCGCCGCCGGTGCCCGGATGCTTGGTGAGCACCGACGAGCCGTCGGGGTGCACCTCGGCGATCGGGAACCCGGGCCGGTGGCCGCCGTCGGGCAGCTCGGTGAAGAAGCTGAAGTTGCCGCCGGTGACCTGCGCGCCGCACTCGACGAGGTGCCCGGCGACGGTGGCCCCGGCCAGCTCGTCGAGGTCGTCGCGGCCCCACCCGTACCGGGCGATGGCCGGGCCGACCACCAGCGACGCGTCGGTGACCCGGCCGGTGACCACCACGTCCGCGCCCGCGTCGAGACAGGCGGCGATCCCGAACGCGCCGAGGTAGGCGTTCGCGCTCAACGCGTCCGGTCGCTGGATCGTGTCGCCCTCGACGTACCCGACCTGGGTCGGTAGCCCGAGCCGGTCGGCGAGCTTCCCGATGGCGGCGGCCAGGCCGGCCGGGTTCAGCCCGCCGGCGTTCGTCACGATCCGCACCCCTCGGTCGAGGGCGGTGCCGAGGCAGGTCTCCAGTTGCCGCAGGAACGTCTTCGCGTAGCCCAGGTCGGGGTCGCGCATCCGGTCCCGGGCCAGGATCAGCATGGTCAACTCGGCGAGGTAGTCGCCGGTCAGCACGTCCAGCTCACCGCCGTCGAGCATCTCCCGCCAGGCGGTGAACCGGTCGCCGTAGAAGCCGGAGGCGTTGCCGATGCGGATCATGCCCGTACCCCGATCCCGCCGGCCGGCTGCCGGCCGTCACCCGGCGGCCCGGCGAAGGCCTGCGCCACGTCGAGCCACTCGTCGGCGACCGGCCCGGTGGCGACGAGAGCGAGGTCCGCGCGGTGCCGGCGTTGGGTGACCAGCAGGGAGAAGTCCCGAGCCGGTCCGGTGACCCGGTCGGCGGCGTCCGCCGGACCCCAGCTCCAGGTGTCGCCGCCGGGCCCGACCAGCTCGACCCGGACCGGCGCCGCGGGTGCCTCCCGGCCGTGCGCGGCGAAACCGTGCCCGAGGGTACGCACGCCCAGGTGCGCCACGTGCCGGAGTCGGTTGCTGTCGGGGCGGACCACGCCGAGGGCGTCGACCACGTCCGCGCCGTGCGCCCAGGTCTCCATGATCCGGGCGGTGGCCATCGAGGTGGCCGACATCCGGGTGCCGTACCAGGGCAGTTTGCCGCCGGCCGGAACGGCGGCCAGTGCGTCGACGAGCGCGGTCCGCCCGGCCCGCCAACGGGCCAGCAACTCGGCCGGCGGGGCGAGGAATTCCTCGGCGCCGACGTCGACGAGTCGGGTCACGTCCGGCGCGGTGGTGACCGTCGCGTAGAACGCCTCGGGATCGGTCGCGGCCAACAGCGCGACGTGGTCGGTCCAGGCGAGGTGGGCGATCTGATGCCCGATGCTCCAGCCCGGCGCGGGGGTCGGCCTCGCCCAGTCGACCACGGGCAGTGGCGCCACCAGGGTGTCCAGCTGGGCGGACTCGTCGGCCAGGTCGGTGAGCAGGTCGCTGAGGTCGACCATGGTGCCTCCGGTCGGTGGTGGCCGGTGCGGCCGGCGGTCAGGGCGTGAGCAGGGTGGCGAGCTGGCGCTTCCAGGTGGTCAGCAGGGCGGCCCGGCGGGCGGAGTCGTCGCTGAGCAGGTTGGCCACCCCGAGCCCACGGAGCAGGTCGAGCGTGGCCTGCACCGCTTCGCGGACACCGGGTCGACGCTCGTCGACACCGAGGAGGGCGACGGTGAGCCGGTGCATCTCCCGCCCGACCGTCGCCTCCAGCGGCACCAGGGCGTCCCGCAGCTCCCGATCGGTGCGGGCGGCGACCCAGAGCTCAAGCGCGGCCACGAACAGCGGCCCGGTGAACGCCACGGCGAGCAGGTCGACGACCCGGTCCAACCGTTGCGGGCCAGCCGGCAGCGCCTCGGCCTCGGTGCGCAACTCGTCGGCCCGGCGCTCGGCCAGATGGGCCACGGCGGCCGTCACCAGCGCCGCCTTCGTCGGGTAGTGGTGCAGCTGTGCCCCACGCGAGACACCGGCCCGCGCCGCGACGACTGTGGTCGTGGTGCCGGACCAGCCGTGCTCGATGAGGCAGTCGACGGTCGCCTCCAGCAGTCGGGCCTGGGTGGCGCGGCTGCGTTCCTGCTGGGGGACACGCGTCGATGCGGTGGGCACGGGAACAGCCTGCTGCCTACGAAACAAACAGTCAAGACTGACTTTTTTGTGACCCTGCCGGGGTGGATGCGCGCCCTCGCCTGAACCCGCTGCATTCGCGGCACCGTGGCACGCGCTGAAGGCTCGCTATGGAGCTGATGCCGTTAACGAATCACCCGTCGACCTGATCAGTCGATCGGGTCCTGCTGATGTCGCAAACGATTCAGCTCCAAAGGGACCCTGACCCACGGTCCCCGGCTGCCACCCCCCGGCTGCCACCCTCGGCTGCCATCCGGGGTTGCCGGCTCAGCGGCCGTCGCGGGGGCCGAAGACGGTCAGCGCGTCCGCGTCGCTGTGCTGGGAGCGCAGATACTCGTCGGCCCAGGCGGCAGCGTCGGGGAAAGCCGACTCGGCCACCACCCGCGCGCAGGCCGCGTCCACGTCGAAGACGGTGCGGCGTAGCTGGACGCCCGGCCCGAGCAGCGCCCACCACGCGCCCGCGCCCCCGTACGGCATGCCGATGCTGCCTGGATTGACCACCAGGCGCCGATCGACCAGCCGGGTGAAGGGCATGTGCGTGTGGCCGCAGACCACCGTGGCAACCTCGGCGGGAAGACCGTCGAACACCTCCGCCCAGCGCGCCATGCGGGAGTCGACGAGCACGACCTCCTCGTCGTCGCGCGGCGTCGCGTGGCAGAACAGCGTCCGCCCAAGGCCGTCGATGTCCAGCGTCGCCGTCGTCGGCAGTTCGGCGAGCCGGGCCACCTGGTCGTCGCGTAGCTGCCCGGCGGCCCAGTTCGACACCTCGATCGACGCCGGGCGACCGGCCCGGGCCTCGACCAGTTCGCGCTCGCAATTGCCGCCGACCCAGCACACCCGGTCACCCAGACCGGCGAGCACGTCCAGCACCTCGACCGGTTGCGGGCCGGCGGCGATGTCACCGGTGAGCACGATCAGATCGGCGGCGGCCACGTCCGGCTCGGCCAGGACGGCCTCCAGCGCCGGCAGGACGCCGTGGATGTCGGAGAGCACCGCAACACGATTCACCATGGCCCCACCCTCACCGCTGACATCCATCGAGGCCAGCGATTCTGCGCCAGGCAGACGCAGACGTCCCCGCCTGCGGCCGGTGACGGCAGGCGGGGACGCGTTGTACTGCTCAGACGCGGGCGCGGCGGGCCAGGCGCTCCGGGTCCAGGATGATGATGCTCTTGCCGTCCAACCGCAGCCAGCCGCGCGAGGCGAAGTCGGCCAGCGCCTTGTTGACGGTCTCCCTGGAGGCGCCGACGAGCTGGGCGATCTCCTCCTGGGTGAGGTCGTGGGTCACCCGCAGAACGCCGCCGTCGCGGGTGCCGAAGCGGCCCGCCATCTGGAGCAGGTTCTTGGCGACCCGACCCGGCACGTCCGTGAAGATCAGGTCGGCGAGCGAGTCGTTGGTCCGACGCAGCCGCCGGGCGAGCACCCGCAGCAGCTGCTCGGCGATCTCCGGGCGGTTGTTGAGCCACGGCCGCAGCGCCTGCTTACGCAGCCGCACCAGCCGGGTGTCGGTCACCGCGGTGGCGGTCGCCGTACGCGGACCCGGGTCGAAGAGCGACAGCTCACCGACCATGTCCGACGGCCCCATCACCGCGATGAGGTTCTGCCGGCCGTCCGCTGCGCGGCGACCAACCTTGATCTTCCCGGACAGCAGGATGTAGAGGCTGTCACCGGGCTCGCCCTCATTGAAGACGATCTCGCCCTTGCGGACCTCGATCGTCTCCATCTCCTTGGCAAGCGCCTCGGCAGCTTCCGGGTCAACACCCTGGAAGATCCCGCTGCGGGCCAGTACCTCGTCCATTGCGCACCTCCGGTTGCGCGTGCCGTCCGTCGGCCGGGGCCGCCGTCCGCTGATCCCCTCGCGCGCCGCCAAGTCTAGGCGCACGTGAGCACGAATCAGAGGTCGCCCCTGGAATCTTGATCGGTGGGCGTAACCTGCCCGACGTGCTGAGCGAGCCGACTCTGACCAGCCGCGCCGAGGACGGGCGGCACGTACCGCTGCTCGTCTGGCGTGCGGACGTGCCCCTGCGGGCGGCCAGCAGTGCCCCGCTGGGCGGTGGCATCGGGGTCCGGCGGTGGGTGTTGAACGCGACGGTCCCGATGTCGTACGACCGGGAGGACCCCGCGGCGCACCTGGCCTCGCTCGCCGCCGAGCTGGCCCTCGACGGGCCCGGGATCGGCCTGCTGACCGGCGTCGATGTGGCCGAGGTGGTGGCGCGTAGCGACGCCGGGGTGCGGGCCTGGGCGACGGTCGGGCTCGGCACACCGGTGCCCGCTGCCGCGCCGACGCCGGCCGCGCTCGGCCCACGCGTCGGCACTGTCAACATCGTGGTGTACGTGCCGGCGCGACTCGCCGACTCCGCGCTGGTCAACGCGGTGTCCACCGCGACCGAGGCGAAGACCCAGGCGATCGCCGAGCTGGGGTTGCCGGGGACCGGCACGCCCACCGACGCGGTCACGGTGCTCTGCCCGGTGGACGGGCCGGAGTCCGCGTACGGCGGGCCGCGCTCCACCTGGGGCGCCCCGCTCGCCCGAGCGGTGCACGCGGCGGTGCTCGCCGGTGGTTCCCGGCCGGTCGTGCCGTGGTCCGACCAGCTCAGGGGCGCAAAGTCCAACCGATCGGCTGTCGTTGGCGCGTTTAACGACCGGTAGGGTCGCGGGCGATGTATGCTCCCGCCCCCCTCGCGTCCCGCCCGCGCCGCCGCGTCGCCCTCGGCCTCGCCGCGCTGCTGGCCGCCCTCCTCGTGGCCGGCTGTGCCGACCCCGGTGGTGAGGCACCCGTCTGGCAGCCCGGCGCTGGAGGTGGTGGCACCGGCGCGCCGGTCTCCACGACCGGCCCGAAGGCCACCGGGCCCGCGTCGTCCGGTCAGGGTGGCGCGATCTCGCTCTCCGCCACCGGCGACATCATCATGGGCAACGCGCCCAGTCGGCTGCCCGCCGCCGGCGGCAAGGGCTTCTTCAACTCGGTCACCGACGCGCTGAAGGCCGACCTGGTGATGGGCAACCTGGAGGAGCCGCTGACTGTCGACACGGGCACCGGCAAGTGCGGGGCGAACTCCACCCGCTGCTTCCAGTTCCGCGCTCCGCCGGAGTACGCCGCCCACCTGCGTGACGCCGGCTTCGACGTGCTCAACCAGGCCAACAACCACGGCTACGACTACGGGCCCAAGGGCTACGAGAACACCCAGAAGGCGCTGAAGAAGTACGACCTGGAGCACACCGGCGCGCCGAACGAGATCACCGTGGTGGAGGTCAAGGGCGTCAAGGTCGCCGTCGCCGGCTTCTCGTCGTACGTCTGGTCCAACAGCCTCGTCGACATCGACAAGGCCAAGGCGGTGGTCGCCAAGGCCGCCACCATGGCCGACCTGGTCGTGGTGCAGGTGCACATGGGTGGCGAGGGTGTCGACAAGACCCGGGTGAAGCCGGGCACCGAGATGTTCCTGGGCGAGAACCGGGGCGACCCGGTGAAGTTCTCGCACGCGATGATCGACGCTGGTGCCGACCTGATCGTCGGGCACGGCCCGCACGTGTTGCGCGGGATGGAGTTCTACAAGGGGCGCCTGATCGCGTACAGCCTGGGCAACTTCGCCGGCGGCGGCAACTCGCTGAGCAACGACGGTCGCCTCGGCTGGGGCGGGGTGCTGAAGGTGTCGCTCAAGCCGGACGGCAGCTGGGCCGGCGGCTCGTTCACCTCCACGTACATGAACTCCGCCGGCAAGCCGACCATGGACCCGGACGACCGGGGCCTGGGCCTGGTCACCGAGTTGAGTCGCGCCGACTTCCCGAAGGGCGGCGCTCGCCTCGACGGGCAGGGGAAGATCACGGCGCCGACCGCCGGCTGACCCGACGGGGAACGTCCGGGGTGCGACGTAGGCTGACCGTCGTGACCAGTAGCCCTCCCGGTGCCAGCGAGACCGATCTCGGGCGCAAACGCCGTGCTCGCAAGATCGGTCGGGTGCTGGCCGAGACGCATCCCGACGCGCATTGTGAGCTGGACCACTCCAATGCCCTGGAGTTGGCCGTCGCCACGATCCTGTCCGCCCAGTGCACGGACAAGAAGGTCAACGAGGTCACCCCGAAGCTCTTCGCCCGCTACCCGAGCGCTGCCGCGTACGCCGGCGCCGACCGGGGCGAGATGGAGGAGTTGATCCGGCCCACCGGCTTCTACCGCAACAAGACCGACTCACTGCTCAAGCTCGGTCAGGCCCTTCTCGACCGGTACGACGGCAGGGTCCCGGGGCGGCTCGTCGACCTGGTGACGCTCCCGGGCATCGGCCGCAAGACCGCCAACGTGATCCTGGGCAACGCCTTCGACGTCCCGGGCATCACCGTCGACACGCACTTCCAGCGGCTGGTCCACCGGTGGCGGCTGACCACCGAGACCGACCCGGTCAAGATCGAGCACGCGATCGGCGCGCTGTACGACAAGCGCGACTGGACCATGCTCTCGCACCGGATCATCTTCCACGGAAGACGGGTCTGCCACGCCCGCAAGCCGGCCTGCGGCGCCTGCACGCTCGCGAAGCTCTGCCCTTCGTACGGCACCGGCCCGACCGAACCGGCCGCTGCCGCCAAACTGCTCAAGGGCCCTCGGGCGCGCGACCTCGCCGTGGCTGCCGGGGTCGACCCGGACCTGGTGCCCGCGCAGGCGGTCGCTGCGGAGGTGCCGTGAACCGCCGCCTCGCCCTCGCCGTCCTGCCGCTGCTGCTGGCGATCACCGGTTGCACCAGCGGCACTGCCGACGAGCCAGCCCCCCGCCCGGCCGCCGCTGAGCGACCATCGCCGTTCCGGGACTGTTCGACGCTGAGCACTGCGCCCACGGCACCGTCGCCCGGCTCCGGCACCGCGGCCCCGGTAACGGCGATTCCGCCGTCGCCCGGCTCGGGTGCGACGGCCTCCGGTACGCCTGGCACGACGGCCCCCGCCGTTGGCGGGTCGGCGCTGCCGGAGCTGACGCTCTCCTGCTTCACCGGCGGCGCCCCCGTCGTGCTGCGGGAGGTGGCCGGGCCGGCGGTGATCAACGTGTGGGCCTCCTGGTGCCCGCCGTGCCGCAAGGAGCTGCCCGCCTTCCAACGCCTCAGCGAGCGGGCCACCGGTCAGCTCCAGGTGATCGGGGTCAACAGTCGGGACAGCCGGGGCGGCGCCCAGTCCATCGGTGAGGACTTCGGCGTCCGGTTCCCGATCCTGGTGGACCAGGGCGAGGCGCTACAGCGCGAGCTGAAGCGCAACGCCATTCCACTGACCCTCTTCGTCGACGGCGACGGTCAGGTCCGGCACATCGACGCCAGCGGCGCTCTCGACGACACCAAGCTCGCCGAGCTGGTCCGCCAGCACCTCGGCCTGGCGGTGCCGGCGTGACCCGTCGGCCACCCGGATGGATCGATCCGTTGCTGACCCGGCTGGGCACCGCCCGCGCCGAGGACTTCACCCGGCTGACCACGCCGACCGAGGGTGGTCGGGAGAGCGCCGTGCTGGTGCTGCTCGGCGAGCAGCCCGGCGCGGGTCCCGACGTGCTGGTCCTGCAACGCGCCGCCACCCTGCGCAACCACGCCGGCCAGCCCGCCTTTCCCGGGGGTGCGGCCGACCCGGAGGACGCCGACGTCCGCGCCACCGCCCTGCGCGAGGCGAACGAGGAGGTCGGCCTCGACCCGACCAGCGTGACAGTGCTGGCCGAGCTGCCGAAACTGTGGATCCCGGTCAGCGACTTCGTGGTCACGCCGGTGCTGGCCTGGTGGCACGACCCGCACCCGGTGCACCCACGGGAGCCGGCCGAGGTGGCACACGTCGCCCGCCTGCCGGTCAGCGAACTGGTCGACCCGGCCAACCGACTGCGGGTCCGGCACCCGAGCGGCTGGATCGGGCCGGCATTCTCGGCGCGCGGGATGCTCGTCTGGGGCTTCACCGCCGGGGTGCTCGCCACCCTGCTCGAGATGGGCGGCTGGGCCCGCCCGTGGTCGCACGACCGGGTGGTGGAGCTTCCGCCGACCCGGGCGACACCGGCCCCGTCCGCCGGCACCGACGAGGCTGACGAGAACGCCCTGCGCTGACCGCGCGGTCACCATCCGCAAGCGATGGTCATCCGGCGGGCACACTGCCCGTACGCTTGACCCGTGTCCGTCGTGGATCTCGTCCTGCTGCTGCTCATGCTTGTGTTCGCGATCAGCGGATACCGCCAGGGTTTCGTCATCGGCGTCACGTCGTTGTCCGGCTTCTTCCTGGGTCTGCTGCTGGGTCTCCAGCTCGGGCCGCTGTTCGCCAGACAGTTCGTGGACGCCGGCACCCGTGTGCTGATCTCGCTGGTGGCCATCTTCGGGCTGGCAGTGGTCGGGCAGGCACTCGCCGGTTGGC
>NZ_JBEYSL010000184.1:0-11993 GCF_040642735.1 Micromonospora sp. NPDC047753
CCAGGAGCTGTCGCACCATCGGGATACGGTGTGGGGCGTGGCAAAGCCTGTCCGCCGTGGCCGTGGCCGAGGTCGTCCTCGGCGAGTTCAGCGCAGGGTTACCCGGAAGGTTCTTGTCGATCCAGCCCGCCTGGATCAGACCGGAGAGCCGCAGGCTGACTCAGCGATGGTCAAGAGCTTTGTCGGCGTCACGCCCCTGGCCGGCGTCCAGGCCGCAATGGCCAAGAGCCTCATCGGCGTCACGCCCCTAGCCGGCGTCCAGGCCGCGATGGCCAACATCGGCGTCACGCCCCTAGCTGATTTCCAGGCCGCGATAGCCAAGAGCCTCATCGGCGTCACGCCCCTAGCCGGCATCCAGGCCGCAATGGCCAACATCGACGTCACGCCACTAGCCGACTTGCTGAATGGACTACTGGACACCGCATCGGCCTCGCCGGAAGTCGAGCCGACCCTGTGGACTCCGGAACGAGAGCGGTGCCGCCTACAGCTGCGAGGGTTGACGCCCGAACAGCGTGTCTGGCTGCTGGTGATGCTGCTCCACCTAGTAGTAGCGTCGGCCCAGCATGTCTCAAGCCTTGTCAACGCCGACAACCCTCACTTCGATATTGAGAAGTTCGTCGCTCACCATGTGCAGGCCCTTGGCATCTCCCTCGGCTACTACAGCTTGAAGAAGACAATGAAGAAGTAGGGCCGTCGCGAAAGGTTGCCGCTGTGTCGCTTGACCCTCAGACCTTGGCAAGGTAGTCGGGTGAGGTCCACAGCGCTGCATGACAGGCGGATTGAGGTTGTAGCGACCCCATGTGGTTCTGTCGGTTGCTGTACATCGTTGCTGTACTACCGGAAGTCACCGAGGTCGCACCACTCCCCCGCCGGCCCTGCCATTGCTTCTGCTGGCGCGGGGGTCCGAACCCCATCCACCTGCAACTTTAGGAGATCATCTTTTGGGGGCCGCCTTCGGCCAAGCCGGCATAACCCTCGTAGCGCCTCCAGGGGGTCGGAAGTAGACCCAGGAATGACCGCATGAGGGGTTCCTGAGCGCTCGCGATCTTCGATAGCGTCTGCCTCTACTTTCAACGTGGGGACTCCGGAGGTACTCAGTGGCGGTGCGGCAGCCCAAGCGGCGGATTCGAAACGAGTTCACGTTAGGTGAGGGTGCCGCCGAGTACGACGGCCTGCTTCGCGAGGCGTTCTACGAGACGTGGCTATACCGGGCAATCGTGTCCCGGGATGATCAGCGGTGCTTCCTGATAGGACGAACAGGAAGCGGCAAGTCCGCACTGTTTCGCCAGATGGAGTTTGAGCATGGCGATCACTTAATTCGGCTAAGCCCAGAAGATCTATCATTGACTTACATCGCAGAGCTGCAAGTGGTGCGCTTCCTGAAATCGCTGGATGTCCACCTGGATCCACTATTCATTGCACTCTGGAAGCACGTCCTAATAATTGAGATCGTCAAACATCGCTATCAGGTAGACTCCCCCGAAGCAAAGCAACGCTTTCTAAACGGACTGATGGATAGAATTAAGCGAGACAAGAGCAAACAGGAGGCTCTCAAGTACCTAGAGGACTTCGACGGAAAGTTTTGGCAGGAAACGGACGAGCGCGTCAAAGAGATCATTGAGAAATTCGAAACGCAAGTAAAGGCCGAAGCCGGCGCGAAGATTGGGGCCGGACTAGCGAGTTTCAGCGGAAACGCCGGTGACACGGTGATGGAGTCGGGCGAAAAACGACGAGAGCTGGTCAATCGCTTCCAGCGTCTGGTGAATGAAACACAGCTACCTCGGCTGAACAAGATGGAGCGCGTCTTAAACGAGGACATTCTCGACTCAGCTCAGCACTACACTTACATCGTCATTGACGACCTTGACCGCGATTGGGCGGACGAGCAGATCACCAATGATCTCATTCGGTGCCTGTTTCGCGCGGTAATGGATCTCAAGCGGGTTGAAAATCTCAAAATCTTGGTCGCACTTCGAACAAACATCTTCGAAGCTCTCGATTTTGGCAGGACCGGCGGGCAGGAAGAGAAGTTCCGTGGCCTCAGCCACACGCTTCGATGGTCGAAGAACGAATTGCGCGACCTTCTGGATAATCGTGTCAGTACGGCCGCCCAACGCCACGGCCTGACGGACGTGAAGTCGATGGACGAGCTTCTTCCCCGCACGAATCCCACTAG
The DNA here is from genome assembly GCF_040642735.1 of Micromonospora sp. NPDC047753. Taxonomy (NCBI): domain Bacteria; kingdom Bacillati; phylum Actinomycetota; class Actinomycetes; order Micromonosporales; family Micromonosporaceae; genus Micromonospora; species Micromonospora sp. NPDC047753. The sequence continues at coordinate 2,177 of NZ_JBEYSL010000184.1, forward strand.
AGGAAACCCACTCGAATACATCCTCAGCCGAACGCTGCTTCGGCCACGTGACGCTATCGCGTTCCTGAACGAATGCTTTACGCTCTCGAACGGGAAAGAAAAGCTAACTTGGACAGCAATCCAGTCGGCCGAGTCCGCATATTCCAAGAACCGCCTACTTGCGTTACGGGATGAATGGAAGCCAACCTATCCCGGCATCGAAGAACTACTTACTGCATTCACTCGCTCCCCCAACACGCTGGATTGGGATGAGATGAGGAGACGACTGGCCGAGTGTGCCGTCCTGATCGCGGAACCCGATTTCCCCGGACGAACTTGGTTAACTCCCATCGCAGAACCGCTCTGGTCGGCGTCCAGCTCGGATGACACTGCTGAGGTCCACCAGCCGCTAATCCGGCTTCTTCACAACATCGGATTCATTGGGTGCATTACCACTGTAGAGGAGGCAATAGGTTCTGAACGCAGACAGGTGGACGAGCCTGCGATTTACAATAACGATCAACCCAGTTTTGCCGACCACGTCAGTAATCTGCGCAGAGTCTCGGCGTTCACGGTCCATCCGGCCTTTAGGCCCGCCCTGGATATCAGAGATTGAGCAGTGGCTGGGCACTCAATTAGACGCCGCGACGCCGACTCAAGCCTCAGTACACCACACCTTGGGGAATCACTCCTGCCCCCACCATCCCGTCGGCCTTCGTCCGCACATCGTGGAGTGGGTGTGGCTTGCCTGGTCAAGGTGGAGCACCCCACTGTCTGAACGACCTTGACCAGGCAAGCCACGCCTGCTCGGCTCCGCCCGGCCGGAGGGTGTCGGGATGGCGCCAACCATCCCAGAGCGCCCGAGCGCCCCGCCGGAGGCACGCCCTGGTCGTCGCCTTCACCATCGAAGCCCCGGATCTGCCATCACTCATGGCGGCCCGGGGCTTCTTCGTATGTCGCGCCGCCGGCGGGGCTGCAGCCGTTCGGGGTGCGCCCATGCGCTTGCGCTAAGGGCGCGGGGTCCCTGATCGGCGACCCGCTTGGGTCGGCCCCTGGTCGGCGGCGCGAGCGGTCTGCGAAGCGGGCCGCCTTGATCCCGTACATGGTTCCTCACACGCCTACTCACCTCGACGGAGTCAGGGCTCGGGACCTGCGTGACCCATCGGTATCAGGACCTGCGTGACGCTGTTGAGGGCCGCAGCTTGGCCAACTGTCCGCCCGAACAGGCCTAAAGGACGTCGAACTCGTTGCCCTCTGGGTCAGCCATCGTCACGTGGTCAGGCGTACCGTCCGGTTCGTCGACCCGGAGTACGGTCCCGCCCGCTGCCACCAGTTTCTCGACCATCGCCTGGACCCGCAGCCAGCGCACCTCCAACGGCTCGTGCCTGCCGCCGCCGACGTGGATATCGAAGTGCATGCGGTTCTTGACTACCTTCGGCTCCGGCACCTTCAGGAACGAAATACCGGGCCGGATCCCGTCGGGGTCCTCAATGAAGGCGCCGTCGTCCCACTCCTCTTCAGGAACCTTGAAATGGGCCTGCCATGCCTCCCAGGTGCCGAACCCTTCTGGTGGGGCGGCCGGGACGTACCCCAGCGCCAGGCACCAGAACGCGGCCAGCTCACGCGGGCTCGCGCAGTCGACGGTCATGGACCACTGCTCTGACATCGCCACACGGTAGACCGCCGAAGGCCACACCGAGAGGCCGGCCCGGTTCCGGGCATCCCCGCCACAACATCACCGCTGAGACGTCCACGCAGTGAACCACCAAGGCTCCTGGGGACCGCCCCGCTGGACCTCGCGGGTGGCGAAGTCGGCCCGACTCGGAGACCCGGCCAGCGCAGACGCTCCGCGAGCCCTTGGCGGCCTGGAACCGGCATGACCATGGTTCGATGGCTTCAGTAGAGCCTTGAAAGGCAGATCAGAGGCCATGCGGTCGCTATTTCCAGCGGAAGTGGACGAAGAGGCGGCCGAAGTTCTTCGAGTCCTTCTCCACGCGGTGGTAGAGCTGCTTGACGTCCTTCTGGTCGAGGAACCGCAGCACCCGCTTCTTGAGCTGGCCGGACCCCTTGCCGGGGATGATCTCGACGAGGGTGGCCTTCTTCGCCACCGCCTCGTCCATGATCCCGCGCAACGCCCGGTCGATGTCCTGGCCCTTGTTGAAGATCTCGTGCAGGTCCAGCTTGAGCTTCATGCCGCAGCCCCCGGCCGGTCAGGTCCCATGTCCGCCATCCTAGGCACGTCCGCCAGGTCGTCCGACGACGACGAAGGGGCGGCCCCGAAGGACCGCCCCTGCCACGTCGACTCGCACGCTCAGCGCCGGCCGCCCACTCGGGTCTCCACCCGCTCCAGCGCGGTCCGGTAGTCGTCGTTGGCCGCGTACATCGCTGCGGCGATCCGCAGGTGCCGCAGCGCGTCGGTGTGCCGGTTCAGCCGCTCCAGCGTCCGACCGAGCACGTGGTGCGCGTAGTGGTCGCTCGGGTCCCGTTCGACCAGCTCACGCAGGTGCTCCTCGGCGCGGTTGAGCTGGGCCGACTGGAAGTACGCCCGGGCCAGCAGTTGCCGGACCGCAGCGTTGCCGGGTTCGGCGTCGATGATCGGCTCCAGCAGTCGGGCTGCACCGCTGGGGTCACCGGTCTCGAAGAACATGGTCGCCCGCCGGTAGTCCGCCAGAAGATCCATCTGCCACCTCCTCGGGTCGCACCGTCACCTGTTCCGACGCTGGCACAACACCGGACGTTTGGCGACTGTTCCCGGGGTCGAGATCAGGTCACTTCCGGCCGCCGATGGCCGCCGAAGAGGCGTCGAAAGGTCAGGTGCGGGCGTTGCGTCGTCCGGCCGAAAGTTCCCAGGCGCGGACACCGCCGACGATTCCGGCGGTGTTCGGCACCACCACCACGTCGTCGCCCATCCGGGCCAGCTGCTCGGGCCGGATCAGCCGGGAGTTGCCCCCACCCAGGTAGAGCCGGTCCCAGCGGAACACCGGGCGGAGCCCGTCCACCACCTGACGGATCCGACGGGACCAGAAGGCGTCGCCGAGCCGCCGCCGTTCCGGCTCGCCGACGTACGTGTCGTAGGTGGTGCCCCAGCGCACGGGCGCGTGCGACAGCTCCAGGTGCGGTGCGAGCACCCCGCCGTCGAAGAGCGCGCTGCCCAGCCCCGTCCCCAGGGTCAGCACCAACTCGCAGCCGGTGCCGGCGACCACTCCGGCTCCGTGCACCTCAGCGTCGTTGAGCACCAGCGCCGGCACCCCGAACGCGTCGGCCAGCGCGCCGCGCGCGTCCCAGCCGGACCACTCGGCGAGCAGGTCCGGGTCGACCCGACTGCGGGGGCCGCTGCGGGTCACGTAGTGCGGCGTGCTCACGACCACTCCGTGCCGGATCATCCCGGGTACGCCGACAGTGAGCCGGTCCGCCGTTGGCAGGCGCCCGCCGAGATCCAGCAGGGTCCGCACAAACAGCGCGGGCGGCAACGGGTACGGGGTGGGCACCCGCAACGGCCGGGCCCGCATCGTTCCCGCCTCGTCGAGCACGGACGCCTTGATGCCCCCGCCCCCACAGTCGATCGCCAGTGTGGTCACCACGTCGTTGAGTCTGCCCGCTGGGGAGCGGTGATATGCAGGCGGCCGGATAGGCTGCCGTCCTGATGAGCGCCACGATGATCGTCAAGGACCTGGCCGCCGGGCACGGCGACCGCCCACTCTTCGCCGGATTGGACCTGGTGGTCGCCCCCGGCGACGTGGTCGGGCTGGTCGGGCCGAACGGGGCCGGCAAGTCGACGCTGCTGCGTACCCTCGCCGGGTTGTTGCCGGTCGAGGCCGGCAGCGTGCGACTCAGCCCGCCCACCGCGAGCGTCGGGCACCTGCCGCAGGAGCCGGAACGGCGACCGGGCGAGACGGTACGGGACTTCCTGGCCCGCCGGACCGGGGTGACCGCCGCGCAGGCGGCGTTGGACGCGGCGACCGAGGCGCTGACCGCCGGGGCGGCGGGCGCCGACGACGCGTACGGCGACGCCCTGGAGCGCTGGCTCGCCCTCGGCGGCGCGGACCTGGACGAGCGCGCCGAGCAGGTGAGCGCCGACCTGGGGCTCGCGGTCGACCTGGACCACCCGACGACCGGGCTCTCCGGCGGTCAGGCGGCCCGGGCCGGGCTGGCGTCGCTGCTGCTCAGCCGGTACGACGTGTTCCTGCTCGACGAGCCGACCAACGACCTGGACCTGGCCGGGCTGGAACGGCTGGAGGAGTTCGTCACGGGGCTGCGCGCCGGCACGGTGCTGGTCAGCCACGACCGGGAGTTCCTCACCCGCACGGTGACCCGGGTGTTGGAGCTGGACCTGCCACAGCAGCAGGTCAACCACTACGGTGGCGGCTACGCGGCGTACCTGGAGGAGCGCGAGGTGGCCCGTCGGCACGCCCGCGCGGACTTCGAGGAGTACGCGGAGACCAAGGCTGGGCTGGAGGCTCGGGCCCGGACCCAGCGTGGCTGGATGGAGAAGGGCGTCAAGAACGCCCGCCGCAAGGCCACCGACAACGACAAGATCGGCCGCAAGTTGCGAGCCGAGTCGAGCGAGAAGCAGGCCGCCAAGGCCAAGCAGACCGATCGGCTGATCGAACGGCTCGACGTGGTCGAGGAGCCCCGCAAGGAGTGGGAGCTGCGGATGGAGATCGCCGCCGCGCCCCGCGCCGGCGCCGTCGTGGCCACGCTGCGCGGAGCCGTGGTACGCCGTGGTGGCTTCACCCTCGGCCCGGTCGACCTCCAGATCGACTGGGCGGACCGGGTCGCGGTGACCGGGGCGAACGGCTCGGGCAAGTCCACCCTGCTGGCCGCGCTGCTGGGCCGGCTGCCGCTGGACGAGGGCACCGCCTCGCTCGGGCCCGGCGTGGTGATCGGCGAGGTGGACCAGGCCCGCGGGCTGTTCCTCGGCGACATGCCGCTGATCGACGCGTTCGAGGCGGCCGTACCCCACCTGTCGCCGGCGGACGCGCGGACCCTGCTGGCCAAGTTCGGCCTGCGGGGGGCGCACGTGCCCCGACCGGCGGCCACCCTCTCCCCCGGTGAGCGCACCCGGGCGGCGCTGGCCCTGCTCCAGGGCCGTGGGGTCAACCTGCTGGTGCTGGACGAGCCCACCAACCACCTGGACCTGCCCGCCATCGAGCAGCTCGAATCGGCGCTGGCCAGCTACCCCGGAACGCTGCTGCTGGTCACTCACGACCGGCGGATGCTGGCGGCCATCGAGACCAACCGGCGACTGCGGGTCGACGCCGGGCGGATCGCCGAGGATTGATCCGTGCCCGTGGGCCGGCGCGGGGTGAGAATGACGCCATGCTCAAGTGGGAGTACGCCCTGCTGGTCCGCCGCCGCCAGGCCGCGACCACCGACCTCGGCTGGGAGGTCGTCTTCGTCTGGTACGGCCCGGACGGCTCGATGGTCGACGTGACGCCGTACGGCGACACCTCGCTGGCCCACCTGAACCGGGCCGGCGACCAGGGCTGGGAGTTGGTCGCGATGAGCGAGGACCCGTCCCTGCCCGGCAACCACGAACTGCACCGCTACCACCTGAAGCGGCCGAAGCCTGCCGACCCGCCACCCCGCCAGCGAATGCGCGGCGGCCGACGCACCATCTCCGGCTGATCCGACCGCTCCGGGCCGAGGCGGCCGGCGCGAGACCCGTGCCGGCGCGAGACCCGTGCCGGCGCGAAGCCCGTGCCGGCGCGAAGCCCGTGCCGGCGCGAAGCCCGTGCCGGCGCGAGACCCGCGCCGGCGCGAAGCCCGTGCCGCTGTTGACCGTGATGTCGTGGAGTCATCGTGATGACTGTGTGACATCACGATGACTGCGACTCGGCCCGCGACACGCGCGTGGGCGGACCTCGCCTCAGCGAGCGGCGAGGTGGATGAGTGGGGCATAACGGGCGGGATTGCGGGTATCGCGCGGCGGGAGGTGGCCCGAATGGTCGCTTTGGCACAGACTCCGCCCTCGGCCGACCGGCTGCGGGCGATCGATGATTTCCTCGCCCAGGCATGGGCGGATCAGGTCCGCCACGATGATCGGTTGCGCGACCTGGCGGTCGATGTGCGGTTCGACCGGGGGGTGGCGCATCTGAGCGGCCAGGTGGCCGAGCCCGCCCAGCTACGGCTGGTGCGGGAGCTGGTCGGACGGCTCGCCGGTGTCTACGGCGTCTGGTGCCGGGTCGGCATCGGCGGGCGGGCGCCGGTGGTGGTGGACCTCGGTTGTGGGCCGACCAAGCAGTGGTCGAGCAACCTGGGGCTGGACATCTACCCGGCGCCCGGCGTGGATGCGGTGGCGGACCTGTCCGGCTCGCTGCCGCTCGCCGACAACTCGGTGGACGTCCTCTTCGCGGTGCACATCCTGGAGCACCTGATCGACTTCCTGCCGCTGGTCGACGAGTGTCACCGGGTGCTCCGCCCCGGCGGGGTGCTGCACGTGATGAGCCCCTGGTGGGGGCATGTGAACGCGGTGGCCGACCCGACTCACGTCCGGCTGATGGACGTGCAGACGTTCAAGGGGATCTGCCAGCTGCGGCCACCGGGCACGCCGCGCTGGTACCCACTGCACGCGGGCTGCGACGGCGCCTCGATCTTCGCCGACCTGACGCCCCTCCCCCCGGACGCCGACCCGGCACCGCAGTCCCACCTGGCCCGCTTCTTCGACTAGCGGATCCGGGTGGACTCGCGGAATTCCAGGCGGTGGGTGGCGCGGAGGTCGTCGAGGCCGGCGGCGCGCAGCACCATAGCTGCGCAGGTCGCGCGGAAGGGCCCCGCAGATCGGGCCCTTCCGCACCCTCGGGTCAGGCAGTCGGCTCACGGGGGGTCGGAGGAGCGACGGCGGGCTCGTGCTGGGCCAGCCGGTTGCGGCGGTAGCCGTAGCCGAAGTAGATCAGCGCGCCGAGCAGCATCCAGGCCAGGAACCGCAGCCAGGTCTCCACCGACAGGTTGAGCATCAGGTAGAAGCAGGCCAGCGCCGAGACGATCGGCAACACCGGTGAGAACGGCACCCGGAACGGCCGCTCCAGGTCCGGCCGCTTGCGGCGCAGGATCGGCACCGCCACCGAGACGAGGACGAACGCGCAGAGCGCGCCGATGCTGACCAGGTCGGCCAACGCGGACAGCGGCAGGAAGCCGGCCAGCAGCGCGACCGCCACCGTCATGATCGCCGAGATCCGGTACGGGGTGCCCCAACGCGGGTGCACCTTCGCGATCGAGGGCGGGATCAAGCCGTCCCGGGCGATGGCGAAGCCGATCCGGCCCATCGCCACCAGGTCGACCAGGATGACGCTGGTCAGGCCCGCGACCGCGGCGATGGAGACCAGCACTGCGGCCCACCCCGCGCCGACCGACTCGAAGGCCGACGCGATCGGGGCGCCCCGGTCGATTTCGGTGTACGGCACCATCCCGACCACCACCAGCGAGACGCCGATGTAGAGCACAGTGGAGATCAGCAGCGTGCCGAGCAGACCCAGGGTGAGGTCCCGCTTGGGCTTGCGCGTCTCCTCGCCCAGGTTGGCAACGGCCTCGAAGCCGGTGTACGCGAAGAAGACCACGGCGGCGGCGCTGAGCACCCCGACGAAGCCGAAGACCGACGGCTCAAGCCCGAAGAGCGCCTGGGTGACCGGCTGCTTGATGCCGTCGTCGCCGCTCCCGGCGGGCTCGGCCGGCGGGATGAACGGGGTGAGGTTGGCGGCCTTGACGAAGAACAGCCCGGCTACCACCACGAAGACGCAGATGGCCACCTTGACCAGCACCAGCAGGTTGGTGATCCGGGCGGATTCCCGGATGCCGACGATCGCCACGACGCCGAGGATCAGCACGATGGCGATGGCGCCCACGTTGACGGTGCTGCCCTCCTCGCCGAACCAGCGGGTCGGCAGGTCGAGCAGTTCGGCGAGGTAGCCGGACCAGCCTCGGGCCACCACCGCGGCGCCGAGCGCGAACTCCAGCAGCAGGTCCCAGCCGATGATCCAGGCGACGATCTCGCCCATCGTGGCGTACGCGTAGGTGTAGGCGCTGCCGGCGGTCGGCACGCTGGAGGCCAGCTCGGCGTAGCAGAGGGCGGCGAGCAGGGCCACCACGCCGGCGATGGCGAAGGAGATCACCACGCCCGGCCCGGCGCTGTCCCGGGCCTCGATCCCGGTGAGCGTGAAGATGCCGGTGCCGATCACGATGCCGATGCCGAAGCCGGTGAGGTCGATCGCGCCGAGCCGTCGCTTCAGCCCCAACTGGCCGTCGCTGCCGTCCGCCTCACCCTGGGCTATCACGTCCTTGATTGGTTTTGTGCGCAGCACGGACACCCGGTCACCCCTCCCACCGTGCGACCACCCCGTGGCGGCCGGTGACCGGCGTTGCTACCCAGCGGAGCGATTGGTCAACCACGAACTCTTGCGGCGTCGGCCAGATTGTGAAAATTTCCTACCAGCAACGCGGACATCGACGGCGAATCTTGCCGCGCACCGCGCGAAACATCCGGGAGCCCCAACGAAGGGACACACCGCATGAAAGCCACCCGACTCGGAGTCGCCGGGCTGGTCACAGCCCTGCTCGGTACGTTCGTCACCGCCACCCCCGCGAGCGCCGCGCCCAGCGCGGCCGACACCACCACCACCACCTGCGCCACCGACCCGGCCACCCCGAAACGGCAGTTCCGGGCCATGTGGATCTCGTCGGTGGTCAACATCGACTGGCCCAGCAAGGCGTCCCAGACCAGCCCCGACCGGATCGCCGCGCAGCAGACCGAGTACCGCGAGCTGCTAGACCTGGCCGGGCGACTGCACCACAACGCCGTTGTGGTGCAGGTCCGGCCCACCGCCGACGCGCTCTGGCCCTCGCCGTACGAGCCCTGGTCGGAGTACCTGACCGGGGTACGCGGCCAGGACCCGGGCTGGGACCCACTGGCCTTCCTGGTCGACGAGTCGCACAAGCGGAACCTGGAGTTCCACGCCTGGTTCAACCCGTACCGTGTCTCCATGCCGGCCCCCGGTGGCGCCGGCGCGGACCTCGCCCAGCTCGCCCCCGGCCACCCGGCCCAGCAGCACCCCGACTGGACCTTCGCCTACCCACCGGCCGGCGTGGCCGGCAGCCGGCTCTACTACAACCCCGGAATCCCCGAGGTACGCGAGTTCGTCCAGACCGCCATGATGGACGCAGTCAAGCGGTACGACATCGACGGCGTCCATTTCGACGACTACTTCTACCCCTACCCCAGCGGCACGTACCAGGTGCCGGACGACGCGACCTTCGCGGCCCACAACCGGGGCTTCACCGACCAGGCCGACTGGCGGCGGGACAACATCAACCTCCTGATACAGGAGATGAACGGCAAGATCAAGGCGGCGAAGCCGTGGGTGAAGTTCGGCGTCAGCCCGTTCGGCATCTGGCGCAACAAGACCGCCGACCCGCTCGGTTCGGACACCACCGGCAGCCAGTCGTACGACATCATCTCCGCCGACACCCGTAAGTGGATCAAGCAGGAGTGGATCGACTACGTGGTGCCGCAGCTCTACTGGTACATCGGCCAGTACCCGGCCGCCGACTACGCGCGCCTCGTGCCGTGGTGGGCCGAGACGGTGCGCGGCACCCGCGTGCAGCTCTACATCGGCCAGGCCGACTACAAGAGCGGAGACCCGGCGTACGGGCCGTACTGGCAGAACCCGCGTGAGCTGTCCGACCACCTGACGCTCAACCGGTCGTACCCGGAGGTGCGGGGCAACGTGCACTTCTCCGCGGTGCAGGTACGGGCCAACCGGCTCGGCGCCACCGACATCTACGCCGGTGAGCACTACTCCCGCCCGGCGCTGGTGCCGGCCATGCCCCACCTGCCGGCGCGGCC